>JAKPAQ010000457.1 GCA_029779385.1 Actinomycetes bacterium
AGATTCACCTTCGCCGGCACTCGCACGGTCACCCTTGACAACACGCCCCCAACCTAGCGGCCCAACTCCGATTAGGGCAGTCCCGGCACCGAGTCGCCTCATCTGGCCACGGCCCAGACCACCTCAGTCATCGTGGCGATCGCGCTGGCGACGTCGCCTGCTCGCACGTCCTCGGCCGGGTGGTGACCGATTCCGTCGACCGAGCGAATCAACAACATTGCCACGTCGGTGATTGCGGCGAGCGCGCTCGCATCGTGGGCCGAGGTGGCCGCGAGCCGCAGCGGCTCATCCTCGCCAGTGGTCTCCAGCGCTTCGCTCAAACAGTCCTGAAGCCAGCCGGAAAGATCTACCGCGGGCGCATCGTGGACTTGGCCCCACGCGGCGCGCAAACCGCGTTCGGCCGCAATCGAGGCGACCGCAGCCGAGATCTGGGCCCACAACTCCTCCAGTTGCCTATCGCTGCGATGACGGACCTCGACGCTGAAGTCTGCGCGGCCGACGATCACATTCACCCCGCCGGGCAGCACGTTGATTTGGCCGACGGTCGCGGTGCCTTCGCTGCTGGCGGCCAGCCGGTCGATCTCGGCAATGGCCAAACTTGCGCCGACTAGCGCGTCTTTTCGATCCCGGTGGGCGGTGCCGCCGCCATGTCGGGCCTCGCCAACGAGATTGACCACGTAGCGACGGACGCTTGCGGTTGACGTGACCACGCCAAGCGACTTACCCGCCGCTTCCAATACCGTCCCGGACTCAACGTGAGCCTCTAGGAAGCCGACGAGGTCTTGGGGTTGACGCGCCGCCTCGCCAATTCGTCGCGGGTCTAGGCCCCACTGCCGGAACGCCTCGAGCACGGTTGCGCCCTGTTGATCTCGCAGGTCCCACCAATCGTCGTCCCATAGTCCGGCCACCGCGCTGCTGCCCAGCATCGGCGTCGCGAACCTGGTGCCCTCGTGGTCGCTGAAACCGACGATCTCCAACGCGAACGGCAGTTCGTGAATTCGGTCCCGTAGGCCTTCGACAACTGCCAGCGCAACGGCCACCCCCAGCATTCCGTCGTAGCTGCCGCCGTCGGGAACCGTGTCGAGGTGTGACCCCAAAACGAGGGCAGGTAGGCCAGGCTCGGCGCCTTCAATTCGGCCCCACTGGTTGCCGGCCGAATCAGTCCACGTCTGCATGCCCAGTTCGCGCAGCCAGCCCTCAACGAGTTCGTTTGCCCCGCGATGCTGTGGCGTCAGGTAAGCCCGCTCAAGTCGACTGGGATGTGCGGAGAACCGGTTCAGGTATTCACACCGCGCCAGGGCTACGGTTGCGGCAATTTCTGCGGTCACGCCGCAACCGTAGAACAGTGATGTTTCAGCCGTGTTGACTGGACGCGCGGAATCAGGCGAACGCGTTCTTTATCGCCTTGCGTGCACCGAACGCGCCAAAGATCAACACGACGCCGTAAATCAGTGCGTAGATGCCGAGCACCAAGACGACCGTAGCCAATCCAGTTTTGGGGAAGGCGAAAAAGAAAACGCCCAACGAAACCGAAATTAGGCCAGAAATCAGCGTCCAGTACCAGCCCGGGTCGCCTTCGGACTTCAGACCGAACGAACCGAAGATGTGCAGCAGCCCAGACACCAGCGCCCAAGCAGCGATTAGCAAGAAGATCGCCACTGCGGCCGATTCCGGGTAGCGCATTGCAATAAAGCCCAAGATGATGCCGATAAAGCCGTTGAACACGATCCAGCCCCATTGTGGGCCACGAAGCGCGAACCCAGCGACGATCGAAATCACGCCGTCGAGGAGGCAGAAGATACCGAAAATAAAGAGTAGGACTTTGAATGTCGAGACCGGCTGGAACAGCGCCAGCAGGCCAAAAACTGTCGCCACGATTCCTCGAGCAAGCAGGAACCAGAAGGTGATCTTCGCGAAGCTGGATATTGAATCTTCAATCGTCGTCATAGCGTCACCCTAGGCCCGCCAGCACCAGCTGAGATTGATGCCCGCCCCCCACGACTCGGCGTGTCGCTGGCGAGACGTCGAGTTCAACGGTCCAAAGCAGCAGCGATTTGGCAGAACTGAGTGACCGACAACTGCTCGCCGCGGGACTTCGGGTCAACGCCAGCAGCACGCAGCGCCTGTTCGGCGGCGTCAGCGCTGCCAGCGAGATTGCTGAGCGCGGCGCGCAAGGTCTTGCGGCGTTGGGCGAAGGCCGCGTCGACTACCCGAAAGGCCTGGACTCGGTCGCCTGCCGGAGGTTCGCGGCGAGTCAGCGAAACCAAAACTGAATCGACGTTGGGGGCCGGCCAGAACACGGACCTGCCTACGTTGCCGGCCAACCGGACGTCGGCATACCAAGCGGCCTTGACGCT
Organism: Actinomycetes bacterium; assembly: GCA_029779385.1. The sequence goes on from JAKPAQ010000457.1 coordinate 2,358, forward strand.
CGGCACTCCGTAGGTTCGAGAGCCTGGCCCGGCCGCAAGCCGGTCACCGACCTCGGCCTGGACCATCACTAGCACCCGCTCCAGCGACTCGAACCGCTCCAAGAAATGCAACAGCACCGGAACTGAAACGTTGTAGGGCAAGTTCGCCACCAGCGCCGTCGGCGCAGGGCCCGGCAACTCGGTGACCCGAAGGGCGTCGGCTTGCACGAGAGAGAACTTCTCGGCCGCCGAACCAGCGAACTCGTTGATCGTTGACGGCAAAAGCCCAGCGAGAGTTTCGTCGATCTCCACCGCGGTGACGTGACTGGCACGATCCAATAGCGCCAGCGTCAGTGAGCCCAAGCCAGGACCAATCTCGACGACGACATCTTCTGCCCCGATGCCCGAAACATCGACTATCCGGCGAACCGTATTCGCGTCGATGACGAAGTTTTGGCCGCGCTGCTTGGTCGGGCGAACCCCGGCCGAGCCGGCGAGACGGCGGATATCAGTTGCACCGAGCAACCGAACGCCGTCAGCGCTGTTCAGCGCAAGCCCACCTTCGCCGCACACGACCACTGACCCCAACCGGAACGCTTCTGCAGGATTTTGGCGTGCTTGATCTGAACCGCTTTGCTGTTCTCGTGCGGGTAACCCGTACCGCCCACGCTGCGCCAAGTTGCGAGCGAGAATTGCAGGCCACCGTAGTAGCCGTTGCCCGTGTTGATGCTCCAGTTGCCACCGGATTCGCACTTGGCAATCCGATCCCAAACTCCACCGTCGACGGTGTTTGGATCCTTCGTGCCACGCTTTTGAACCTCGGCGATTGGCTTGCGGATGGAACTGCGCGAGATGACTCGCGTCTCGCGGATCTTGCCATCGGCAAGGATCATCTCCACCTTGGCCCGGTCGGCGCCGTCTTTACCTTCGCGAACGACCTCGGTGTCGCCTTTGTACATGGCTTTGTCGTCGGTGAAAGTCACTTCGTGATCGACGCTGAGCGTCTGCATCTTGGTGACCTTCTCGATCCGAACGACTCGCAGTTTCTGCCCGGCCTTCAGGTAGGAACCCAAGCCAGGCTTGACCTCGTCGATTTTGCCGACAGCAATGTTGGCTTGCTTCAGCAACGACTGGACCGTCGGCGCAGCGGTCTTAAACGACCTGGTCTTGCCGTCCACTCGCAACGTCACCGTCTTCGGGTTGCTGACTACCAGGCTGTTTCCGTCGAGGCCAAGTCGTTCATCTAGGGCCATCGACAAGTGCGCGCCGGCCTGCGGCTTCACTCCGAGTGCGTTGAGGGCGTCAGCGACGTCAACTTCGTGAACCGTGCGCTGGCTGATCTTGCCGTCGACCACCAAGGTCACGGCTTTGGCGTGACGGACCGTAACCAGATCGCCGGCGTCGAGGTCAGTTGCCTTTGCCGGGCTGACGCGGGTCTGGTCGGCCAACGCGACCTTGCTTTCGGCGAGCAATTCGCCGACCGACTCGCTTTGGGTTCGCACCGCTACCACGGTGCCGTCGACATCAAGTTGAACCAACTTGTCGTAGGTCGACGCATTAACAATTCCACCGAGGGCAACCACAAAACCAGTGGTCACCAAGCCCATCAGGACCGTGCTCTTTGCGGTTACTTCAGGTAACAAACGGGGCACAAACTACCTCAATGCTGGGAAACACAACTTATCCACCATGCGTGACGAACGCTTGGATTTCAAATCAAGTGGCTCAAGACACACTAGCCACTCGGGTGGGCCAGCGTCCCCCAAATGCCCGATCTGTGTTCTGGTCGATTGCCTCACACAGGGACTTCAACTCCACGTTTAGCTGCTCAGCGATGAAGCGAACTGTGTTCGGGATGAGGAAGGACGCGTTCGGTTTGCCCCGATCCGGCATCGGCGTCAGGAACGGCGCATCGGTCTCAACGAGGATCCGATCGAGCGGGGTTACCGCCAGCGCTTCGCGCAGGTTTTCGGCGTTCTTGAAGGTGACCGTGCCGGCGAACGACAGGTACGCCCCACGGGCGAGGCACTCGCGGGCAAACGGTGCGTCGCCGCTGAAACAGTGCATGACTACCCGGTCAGGAACGCCCTCGTCGTCAAGCACTCGCAAAACGTCGGCGTGTGCATCCCGGTCGTGAATTACCAAGGTTCGGTCGTGGCGCTTCGCGATCTGAATATGGGCGCGGAAGCTAACTTCTTGGGCCGGGCGGCCGTCTTGGCCAGTGCGGAAGTAGTCCAGACCCGTCTCGCCCACGGCCCGAACGTGCGGGTCGGCCGCCAGTTCGTCGATCTGCGCTAGATCAGCGTCCAGCGTCTGACTGCGGGCCGCGTCGTTGGGGTGCATGGCAACTGCGGCCACGATGCTCGGTTCGGCCGTGGCTGCTGCCACTGCCCAGCGCGAACTTTCTAGGTCGCAACCGACCTGAACTATTCGAGTGACTCCAACGGCGGCCGCCCGATCGAGCGCCTCGCTAAGCGGAATCAGCGATCCGCCCGCCGGGTGATCGAGGTGGCAGTGGTTGTCCACTACCGGCGATGGCAGTGCCGCTGGCGCGTCCGGCCAGCCCTCAGTGAAGGTCACGACTCGGCGAGGTCGATCCGCGGGAACAGCGACGGCACCTTGGTGATCAGGGCGCCCGGCTTCAGCTGCCCCCACTCGGCCACCGCGTCGATCCGCTGAGAGGCGAGCGCACCAAGTTCTGCTTCGGCGCCAAGAGACTGCCACAACGAAGCACTCGCCTTGGGCATCACCGGGTTCAGCGTGACTGCGAGCACCCGAAGGCCCTCAGCGGTCGTGTTCAAGATGGTGCCCAGTCGTTCGCGCTGCGACTCGTCCTTGGCGACCGCCCAAGGCTGCTGCTCGGTGATGTAGAGGTTCAGCGCGTCGACGATCTGCCAGATCGCCGCCAGCGCGTCTTGGGGGGCGAGCCGTTCGATCGCCTCGTCGGCTTGAGCGACCGAGTTGCGCACGGTGGCCACGATCGCGTCCTCAGCCTCAGTTAGTTCGGCCGCGGCCGGCAGTTCGCCGTCGAAGTATTTGCCGATCATCGCCGCCACTCGCGACGCCAAGTTGCCGAACCCGTTGGCCAACTCCGCGTGGTAGCGCGCGCCGATGTCCTCCCACGAAATCGAGCCGTCCGAGCCGAAGGTCAGCGCCCGACTAAAGTAGTAGCGGTACGCGTCCGAGCCGAACGTGTCGACGATCTGCGTCGGGTGGATGCCGTTGGCTTTGCTCTTGCTCATCTTCTGTCCACCGACCAGCAACCAGCCGTGCGCGAACACCCGGTGCGGCACCTGCAGGCCAGCGGCCATCAGCAGCGCCGGCCAGATCACCGCGTGGAAGCGCGCGATGTCTTTGCCGACGAAGTGGATGTCGGCTGGCCATAGTTCTTCGAACTGTTCGTTGTCGACGCCGTAACCGGCGGCGGTCACGTAGTTGAGCAGCGCTTCGATCCACACGTACATGACGTGGGTTTCGTCCCACGGCAACGGGATGCCCCAGTCGAAGGTCGAGCGCGAAATCGACAAGTCCTTCAACCCACCACTGACGAACGAGATGACTTCGTTGCGTGCCGATTCTGGCTGGATGAAATCTGGGCGCTCCTCGTAGAGGGCCAGCAGTTTGTCGGCGTATTTCGACAGCGGAAAGAAGTAGTTGTCTTCGGTGACGTGCTCAAGCCGCGAACCGTCGAGGGTGGAGATCTTGAAACCCTCGTCGTCGCCTTCGCCGTCGGTCACGTACTCGTCGGCGACGAACTCTTCGGAGCCAACGCTGTACCAGCCGGAGAACTCGCCGCGATAGACCTCGCCGCGATCGTGCAGGTCCTGCCAGAACGCTTGCGCGCCGGCCTCGTGGCGCGGCTCGGTCGTGCGGATGAAGTCGTCGTTTGAGGCGTCGATGGTTTGCAGCATCGGCAGCCATTCGTTGGCCACCAGTCGATCGACCCACTCTTGGGGCGAGACGTTGTTTGCTTCTGCTTTGCGCAGGACCTTCTGACCGTGTTCGTCGACGCCGGTAAGGAACCGCACCTGCTCACCGCGTTGACGATGCCAGCGAGCGACCACGTCGGCGATCGTGGTGGTGTAGCCGTGCCCAATATGGGGGGCATCGTTCACGTAGTAGATCGGCGTGGTGACGTAAAAGGTGGAGTCAGGCACGCACCCCAGTCTAGGCGGCCACACCGACCGCTTCAGTGCCGCGGCAGATGCGCGGCGGCGTAGACAACTTTGCGGGCCATCCCGGTCTGTCGAGCGACCTCGGCGATCGCGTCCTTTCGGCTGAGCCCGGCCGCGCATTCTTCCTCAACTAGAGCCGCCAACGCTGGCTCGTCGAGGTCGACTTGGGCAGCGGGTTCGGCGCCGGCGACCACGATCGTGATTTCCCCGCGCACTCGGTCGCCGTCGCCTGACCAGGCGGCCAGTTCGGCCAAGGAGTCGCGAACCACTTCCTCGTGGGTCTTGGTCAATTCGCGACAGACCGCGGCGCGCCTAGTCGGCCCGAAGGCTTCGGCCATCGCCGCCAGCGTCACCGCGGTGCGGTGTGGCGACTCGAAGAAAACCATGGTGCGTTGTTCTTCGGCTAGTGCGCCCAACGCTCGGGACCGTTCGCCGGCTTTTCGCGGCAAGAAACCTTCGAAGCAGAACCGATCGACCCCAAGACCCGAAACCGCCAGCGCAGTCAACACCGCCGACGGGCCAGGCACGGCAGTCACCCGAATGTCTTCGGCAACTGCGGCGGCCACGATCCGGTAGCCGGGATCTGAAACGCTCGGCATGCCCGCGTCGGTGACTAGGACCACGGTTTGCCCGTCTCGCAGGTGCGCGAGCAGATCGAGCGTGCGTTCGGTTTCGTTGCCTTCGAAGTAGGAAACGACTCGCGCGGTGACTTCAATCCCTAAATCGGCGACAAGGCGACGGAACCTGCGAGTGTCCTCGGCCGCGATGACATCAGCATCGACCAGCACCTGCGCCAGTCGGTTTGGGGCATCTTCTGGTCTCCCGATGGGTGTCCCGGCGAGTATCAGCACCCTCCGATCCTGCCACGGCGAACGCTCGGATCGAACGCGCTCAGCCGTAGCCGGTGTAACTCAAAGTTTCAGCCCCTCGCGCTCAGCGCTTCTGATGGCTAAGGTGTCGGGGTGAAGTGGGTGGACAACATCAGCCTTCGGGCCTGGGGATGGATCGTACCGATAGCGATTGCGCTATTGGCTTTTGCGCTGCGTTTGTGGCGCGTTTCGGAACCAAACAAGCTGACCTTTGACGAGACGTATTACGCCAAGGACGCGTGGGGGCTGATCCATTGGGGTTACGCCCGCGACGCGATCGAGGACGCGAACGACAAGATCATCGCGGGAAATACCGACGTCTTCACGACCGACCCGACTTGGATCGTCCATCCTGACGGCGGCAAATGGTTGATCGCCGTTGGCGAATGGACTTTTGGTCTTACTCCCCTCGGTTGGCGATTCTCCGCGGTTGTCGTTGGCTCTTTGATGGTGTTGGTACTGGCTCGGTTGGTCCTTCGACTGACCGGCTCGCTCACCCTTGGCGCCCTCGCTGGCCTGCTGCTGACTCTTGACGGCCTCCATTTCACCTTGTCGCGCATTGCCTTATTGGACATCTTCTTGGCGTTCTGGATGTTGTGTGCGGTCGCCTGTGTTGCCGCAGATCGAGACTGGCTCGAAGCGAAGCTAAAACTCGACGGTCGCTTCCGCGTTTGGCGGCCCTGGCAACTTCTCGCCGGCCTCAGTTTCGGCATGGCGATCGCCACCAAGTGGAGCGGTCTGTACTTGTTGGCCGCCTTTGGTATTGCCGTTGTCGGCTGGGAAATTTGGGCCCGCTACCGGCACGGCTATCTCAAGACTTGGCGCAACTGGATCATCTCCACTTTCGCAGTTGGCCTCCCCGCTTTTGGCTGGCTCGTGCTGGTCGCGTTCGTGATGTACCTGCTCACTTGGACCGGCTGGCTGATTCACCACGACGTCTACGAGGCCCGATTCGGGCACCAATACGGGGCCGACAATCCCCCGTGGGGCGCCTACACCGACTACCCAACCGGCGGTCCATTCGGCGGAATCATCGACGCGTTCCGTTCGCTGTGGCACTTCCACGGCATGACGTGGCGGTTCCACACCGGCGATTACATGTCGAGTAAGACGCATCCTTACCAGTCGAACCCGATCGGTTGGCTAATCCAGTGGCGCCCGACCACGGCCGCCTCCGACTTCGACATGGCAGCTGACCTTTGCAACGCTCCGGCCGGCTCAAAGTGCGTCAGCGAAGTCCTGATGATCGGCAACCCGGCAATTTGGTGGGTCGGTTCGTTGGCCGTTTTCACCGCTTTGATCGCGTGGATCCGCAACCCCACCTGGCGTTGGAGCCTGCCGCTGATCGCGGTGGCGGCCACCTGGATTCCGTGGTTCACTGTTGGCTCTCGCCCGATCTTCAGTTTCTACGCGATCACCACCCTGCCGTTCATGATCGTGGCGTTGTGTCTGGTTTTCGCCGCGTTGCGACGGCGGCTGCCGGCGCGCCTGTGGTGGATAGGCTTGGGCGTTTACACATTCGTCGTGGTGGCCCTGTTCTTCTACTTCTATCCGATCTGGGCGAACTCGGTAATCACCTACGACGCTTGGCATAGCCGAATGTGGTTCACCCGCTGGATTTAGTTTGAGACGATCTGAGTTCTGGCGACATTTACAGGTGTGCAGGCAAGGATTCAGGTCATGAGCGAACCGGCTGGTTCGGGCGATCTGCTCGATGACAGCGTGCTGGTGGCGCGGGCAACTAGCGGCGACCAGCACGCTTTCGGTGCGCTTTTCGATCGCCATATTGAACCGGTCTATTGGCAGGCGTACCAAGTCGTTGGCGACCCAGACGACGCCCAAGACATCGCCCAAGAAACGTTTGTGACCGCTTGGCGTCGGCTCGGGGATATTTCGATCGTCGACCGCTCTGCCTTGCCGTGGCTGCTGGTTACCGCCCGATTCACTGCGCTGAACGCGAGCCGAAAGCGGGGCCGCCTTCGCTCGGTTCACCTCGAGAACGAGCTGGCCGACAGCCACGAAACGCCCAGCGAACAGGTGGAAGCGGCCATGGTTCGCGAAGCAATCGCAGCCGCGGTGGCCCGATTGTCGCCGCTAGATCAACAACTGTTCACCAAGTGCATCGACGGCGAACTGACCTACGAGCAGGCCGCCAGCGAACTTGGCGTCACCCACGGTGCGGTGCGCAATCGGGTTTCGCGACTACGCGCTCGACTGCGCGGCGACCTCCGCCCGATCAACACCCAGGACGGTGAGTGACATGAACGATCAACCAAAGACTCCAGTGCTAGAGGCCGAGCGGATCGAACAGATGCGCCAGCACGTGATGACCCAGATTTCTGCGAGCGCCAAAACCGATAAATCGGCCAAGCGACGACTGCTGCTTCGTGGCGCATTCGCGGGCGCGGTTGCCGCCTCGGTGCTTGGGATTGCCGCCATGGGTTTGAGTGGCGTAAATCTTGGCGGGACCGGCGACATTACGGCCGGTGTACTCAAGGACGAGACGACGTCGTCAGTTGAATCGGCTGGGCGCGACTCGATCGCTAAAGACACCGGCGCCTCACTCGACGAGGCGCCATTTGTCAGTACGACGATCGTCACCGGTTCGGCGAGCGTCCAAGTGAAGAACACCGAAAAGGCGATCAGCCAGCTAACTCGTTTTGCCGCCAAGCACGGCGGCTTCATCGACAACGAGAGCATCTTCGACAACGCCGGCGGCTCGGCCGGCGAGGTGACGGTGCGCGTCCCACAAGATCAAGTCGAGGCGCTCCGGGCCGAACTGAATCGGATCGGCAAAGTGCAATCGGTGGACATCTCGCGGGCTGATGCCTCAGCCCAAGTGGCAGACGTCCAAGCCCGGATCGGGTCATTGACCGCCTCGATCAAACGCCTGCGCCAAATCATCGCCGAATCGGCCACCACAAAGGACCTGCTCGAGGCCGAGCAGCAGTTGTCAGCGCGCC
>JAKPAQ010000463.1 GCA_029779385.1 Actinomycetes bacterium
CACCTCGACCGGATGAAACGGAGTCTTCGGTCACCGCGTCTGGATACCTGTGAATACAACAGCCGCGACCGACGCGACCGCAGGTAACGCCGCAGAACCCCTTAATTCACAGGGTGTTTGGGGAGTTACGGTCAGCAACGGAACCGTTGGTGTGACGGCCCCAACCACCTCAGCCAACGCCCGCGTGATGTGGGAACTTGCCGAGGTCCTCAGCTCTCATGGAGGCACCGCGCAGACTCAGGTGAGCCGTCGGATCTGGGCCTCACTGGCAGCAGACCACACCCACTAGACAGCCGTCGCTTCAATGACCTTGTTGCGCCCTCGCAGCAGGTCATCAACGATCGCGGCAGTGCTGATGTAAGCGACGTGAGTCACGATGCTGGTCGCCATGGCATCTGCCGTCCACTTCCATGGCGGCGGAGTGTGTCCGAGGATCGGGAACATCGAAAACGTCATCGTCATCAAGGCCCCACCAAAAATAAAGGTGGGGACAGGTTCGTGATAGCGATGGCGCAGAAGCACGTGGGCAATTCCGAAGGCCGAGCCGTACGACCAACGAATCGCCAACGTTAGTTCGCCGGCTTGGGCCGTCGTAATCGATGGCAAGTGAAGGATGTTTGCCGCGATCTGCCCCGGCACGGCGCTGTCGTCGTAGTCCAGACCGGCTTTGCCACCAAGTCCGTCGGCGTCTGGCACTCCGACTGCTCCCGGACGACGGGAGTGAAGGTACGAGTACACAGCCGTCATTGCAGCGGTTCCAGCAAATCCGGCAATCACTCCACGTACCGGCCACGGCACCGCGCGCTTGTTGAACATGTTGCCAGCCTGCTGTAGGCGTTGCGCCGACACCACCCGACGTCACGCGATTGACGCGTTCAACAGTCGTTCGCTCGGAATTGGGCCAGGGTTGGTAGCGACTTTCACATCTGCCCTGCAGGCTGACACATGAATGAAAATGATGAGAAGGAAGAAGCGACCAGCGACTCTGGTCCAAGAGGGTAAATGCAAGACAGTTGAACAGGCGGCGGGTAATCACGCCGTAGACGTGCAATCGACGCACGTTGATATCTCGATCTATGTTGAAAGTGTCTCGGGTGAATACACCCGTGGACTCCAAGCGCTGACCGCGATCGGGCCGTGCGTCACGATCTTCGGGAGTGCTCGGACGAGACCAGGCGAACCCGCCTATGCCGCCGCGATGTTGGTTGGTCGGCAACTCGCGATGGCCGGATTTGCTGTCGCCACCGGCGGCGGCGGAGGAATCATGGAGGCCGCGAACCGCGGTGCAGCACTCGGCGGGGGCGGTTCGATCGGGATGCCGATCGTCTTGCCATTCGAAGAATCCGGGAACGAGTTTCTGGAGCTCTCGGTGACGTTCGACCACTTCCCTGCCCGCAAGACATGCCTGATCCAGGCATGTGACGCAGTTGTGGTGTTTGCGGGCGGGTTTGGAACGCTCGACGAACTCTTCGAAGTCCTGACGTTGATTCAGACCAAGAAGATCGAACCCGTGCCGATCGTGCTGGTTGGCTCGTACTTCTGGTCCGGGCTACTGGAGTGGCTGGTCGCGACACCAGGTAGCGCCGGTTGCATCAGCGAACATGACATTGATCTGATGATCGTTGTCGATACGGCCGAAGCCGCGGTCGAAGCAGTGACGTCGCAGTTGGCTATGCGAGTTGGACGGTGACCGTCTTGGTTGAACCGGGCTCCTTGATCAACATTTGAGTGACCGGCGTCTTCAACGTCGGGCTGAAGTCGAACACCAACTTCACCTCGGCGGACTTGCCGGCCCCGATTCCCTCTCGGA
>JAKPAQ010000476.1 GCA_029779385.1 Actinomycetes bacterium
ATGGTCGGGTCCGCGTGGACTTGGTCCGAACAGTCAGCGGCGCAAACACGACCTTGGGTTCGGCGATCGTTCCGGGCCTGACCTACACCTCAGGTGAGGTGCTGAAGGTTCGGGTTCAGGCACTTGGCCTCAGCTCGACGAACCTCAAGATCCGGGTCTACAAGGACGGAACGCCTGAGCCGACTGCGTGGTCAATGGAGCGCACCGATAGCACGCCTGCATTGCAGGTTGCCGGTTCGTTTGGTTACTACTTCTACGTATCTGGCTCGACAACCAACGGCCCGCAGGTGTTCTCGATCGACGAGTTCACTGCCCGGGCAGGCAACTAACCGGTCAACGCGGGGGCGGTTCGCTCTACGCTTAGGCAATGACCGCAACTAGCGCACCTCAGCCGATGATCACTCGATCATCGGCTGAGGTGCTTGTGGCGGCAGTTGCCGCCTTCGGTGTGGGTCTGCGGCTGCCTTTGCCAATGGGCTTGACAACCTCATTGGTGCTCGGTGCTCTCTTGGTTCCGCTGTGGCTAAGTGTTGTGCCTCGGTTCGAAGGCGCTCGGACGGTGACAATTTGTTTTCTTGGTGCGACCGTTTTCGGCTTGTTGTTGACTTGGGCATCGAGTTTGCGGTTGGGATTTGACTCCTCGCTCGCCATTGCGACGTCGATCAACTATTGGTCGATCTTTCTGGGCGCGGGGGTGCTGTGGTGGTGTCGGACAATTATCGGCACCGCGCTGAGCGCATTGTTGCTCTCAGCTAGTTTGCTTTTGTCCGTTTCGCGAAGTAACCCCGACGTGATCGCCAATCCGTTCAAGTTCGGCTACGGCGTCCCGCTGACAATTGCGGTACTCGCGATCGCGATGCTGATCGGCGTTTGGTGGGTGCAGTTTGCGGCGCTCGCAGTTATCGGATTGTTAGCACTCACTTTTGATTCGCGCTCTTTCTTCGCGGTGATCTTGTTGACGATTGTGATCTTGTGGTGGCAAAAGATCGCTCAGGCAGTAGCTGGGCGGTCGCTGTTTTTGGCCACTGCCGGATTGGTGGTGGCTTTGGCTGGCGTCTATCGCCTCGCCAGTACGCTGGCCGCCGCTGGTGGCCTCGGCACCGCAGCTGCCGCGAGAACCATCGCCCAGGAACAGAGCTCAGGCTCGTTGCTTTTGGGTGGGCGGCCTGAGTTAGCGGCGACTTGGGCTTTGTTCCGTGAGTACCCGATGGGGTTTGGGCTGGGTAGCCCACCGACGCTGCCGCAGATCCTTGTCGCCAAAGAGGGAATGGTCGCAATCGGATACAACCCGTTCAACGGCTACGTCGAGCGATACATGCTCGGTGGGCGCTTCGAACTGCACTCGCTGGGCGGTGACTTCTGGGCGCATATGGGACTCGCGGGCCTAGCGTTGGCAGTTTTGATCGTCGCGGTAATGATCAAGGGTCTACTTGTTCAAATGCGAGCCGAGAACGCGTCGGCGCTGGTCGTTTTCCTTGCGCTGATGCTCTTTTGGAACGTGGCGTTCAGCCCGCTGTTCGCATCGATCGGCGCTACCTTGGCGGCACTTGCCTTCGTCCCTTCGGACCGCGAAGCGACCCAAGATGTGTCGACACCGCAGCCAGAATCGCTGAGCGATACACCTGCGGAGTAAAACGCTCGAGCGCTGCCCGGCGGCCCGCCGCTGCGATGGCGGCGGCCTCCTGCGGGTCATCGATGAATCGAGCAATCGCGGCTGCGAGCGAATCTGCGTCGCCGGGCTCGGCCTGCAAGCCGGTAACCCCGTCGCTCACGATTTCACGAAGCCCTTGGGTTCGTGAGGCCACCAGCGGGCGTTGGGCCAAAAGCGCCTCGACTGCGGTGTTGCCAAACGGCTCAACCCGAGAGGGGACAAGTACGACGTCGGCACCGGTTAGCGCGCCCCAAGTCGGATGAACGAAACCGGCGAACTCGATCGCGCCGGCCAAATCAGGCTCGGCGCTGCGGGCCCGCAACTGGTCGGCGAACCACTCGTAGCCGCTAAACGTGTCGCCGTACAGCTTGAGCCGCACGTCGCGGTCCTGCGAACGGAGTTTGGCCACCGCAGCTAGCGCGACGTCGGTTCCTTTGCGCGGTGAGAGTCGCCCGACCAGCGCGATCTCGACGGGTTCGTTTGGTTGGCGGTCCCTAGGCGGTGGCAACGGCTGTGGCGGACCTTGTACGCCGTTGTGGATCACTTGAGCCTTTCGCGCCAGCAGCGGCAATACCGAGGTAATGCTCTGCTTGGCGGCTGCGCTGTTGCAAATGATCCAAGTTGCGAGCGCTAGAGGAAGCGCCAACCCGGTTCGGACCAGTCGGTGGCCTTCGTCTTCGGCCTCGTGGACGTGGCAGAAAACCTTTTTCCCGCGCAGCCGGGCTACGGCAAGCCAAAGCGGAATCGTAAGTGTGTTGACCCAGACGAGATCGGTTCGGTTGAGTCGGACCCAAACTTTGGGGAAGGTGCGAATCGAGGTGGCGACCAGTGACAGCAGTCCGCGCGGGTTCAATTCCGACTTTCGCAGCACCGGGAAGTCCAACACATCAACGGTTGCCCCGACGTTGGTCAACTTGGCCGCAAGGGGGCCCGAGTTGGGCAAGGTCACCTGAACGTGGTGTCCGGCATCGATGAAGCCGGCGACTGTTTCAACAAGTTGCAGATCTGAGCCATACAACTCGGCCGATGGGTGAGCCACGGCGATCTGGAGCGGGCCCCTCATCGCCTTCGCCCCGAGAGTTTTGGCCGCGACACTGATCGCTTTGCCAGCCCGTGGGCCAGTTGCCCGTAAGAGTTGGCGACATCATCCCAGTCGTATTTGGTTCGGGCGCGGTCCTGGAGTTGGCTTGCCCGCGCCTGCCACGCGGCCCGATTCGTGGCCAGTTCAGTTTCCACCTGTGCCAACTCTTCGACAAGTCCGGCGTCAGTGTCGAAAAAGCGACCTCCTCCACCGAGAACGCCGCGGTTGAACGAGACGTCCCAAGCAATGACTGTGGTGCCCGCACCCATCGCGCGCAGCAGCGAAGGGTTGGTCCCGCCGACCGAATGGCCGTGCAGGTAACTGGCCGCGTTCGCGTAAAGCTGGTCTAGCAGGTCCTGGTCCCAGACCCCGCCGACTAGTTGAACCCTGTCGTCTCTGCCAACGGCCTCGACCGCGGCGGTGTAGTCGTCGGAATAAGGGGCTGAACCGACCACGATCAGCGGCAACTTCGACTGGGAGGCTACATAGCCGCGAACGATTTCGAGGACGTGATTCTCCGGTTCGAACCGCGCGACGAC
>JAKPAQ010000479.1 GCA_029779385.1 Actinomycetes bacterium
CCTTGTTCTTGACGCTCACGGCAATCGAGTCGGGCTGGCCCTGCAGGTCGAGGCTACGAACTCGCACCCCGTCGTTGATCCGCACGACGTCGAGTCGACCACTTGGGTTGGTGAAACTCGTCGAGGTGTCGACCACGACCAGGACGTACTTGCCAACGACGGCAACCGAGGTGGGCTCATCATGCTCGTTTCCTAGGGAGGCGAGCGAAAGCGAACCGGCACCCTTGGGGTCTGCCGGATCAGTGATGTCAAGGAAGCCGATTCTCTTGCCAAGTGCGTCGGTGTAGATCAGCGTCTTGCCGTCTTCAGAAACCGCCGAAATCTCCGCGACCGTTTGCGCCGAGGCGGGGACACCTGCTGGGACGTTCTGGAAGACCGGGAAGGTCGAGACGCGGTGGAAGGACTTTGCCTCCTCGGCCGCGGTGGCTGTAACGGTGAAGGCTGCCGGCAACGCGGTTGCGAGGACTGCAACCGAAGTGGCAATTCGAATCGTGCGAGACATGACTCTCCTGGGTCGGTGGATGATCCGACCTGAGGTTGCCTCGGCATACCCAACCGCGCAGGTATGAGCGGTGAACGCCAAGTGTCGATCTTGGCAACACTTGGCGTTCGCCGCCGACTAGACCAGCTGGGCGTCTCCGGTGGCCTGCGTTACGGGCTTCGCGGCGAGTTCGGTGGCAATCTCGATGACCCATTTGGCCACTTCAGGTTCGGGCAAGATCGAATCCGGTCGATACAGCACCCGGTTTGGCTGGCTGCACCTTTCGATCCCGCGACCGATGATGCTCTCTTGGAACATCGGGTCGTAGGCGACCAGAATCGGCACGACCACCACGTGGTCGGCTTTTGGCAGCACAGACTCGATCGCGTCGATCGTGGGTTGGCGACTGTACTCAACCAGATGCCCACACCAGGCGTGGACCGAAGCCTGAAAACCGATCACCTTTTCGGTGTGCTGACGAATGCTCTCGAAGAACTTGTCCCACTGCTCGATGAAGTCTGCGCTGCCATACCCGACCAAGACGAGCGCTTTGCTTGCGGCCGGATCGACTTGGTTTTCGGTGAGCAGTGCGTTGACCCGCCGGACAGTGTTTCGTTGTACCAGCCCGGAGAAGTCCAGCAGCGGCGCGAACACAAGATTTGCCTTCGGGGCGTAGACCTCGATTTTTTCCTTTGCCAGTTCAGCAAGCTTTTCTGCGTCTTGACTCTGGCCGCAGATCACCGGAATGTCGTCATAGGAATGGTCGCTGATCGTCAGCAGCAACGGCACGATGATTACCCGGTCGATCTGCTCGGCATCCAAGTCCCGCAGTTGACTGGCGATCGAAGGCTCGGTGTACTCCATGAAGGCGGTGCGCACTTGCACGACCGAATCAAGTTCAAGCAGTTCGGCGGCGACCTGATC
>JAKPAQ010000492.1 GCA_029779385.1 Actinomycetes bacterium
CCGATTCAGGTGACCGCGCTGATCTAGCTTTCCGCACCACCCGAGACTTGAAGGTTTACGCGCCGGGACAGTCGAAGGCCGAAATCGCTGACACAAAGGCCCGCTTCCAAAAGGTCGAGGACGTGCTTTACAGCCGACGATTCCCCGACAACAATTACCGCGAATCGATCGATGTCGACTCCTTCATCGACTGGTACCTGCTCAACGAGTTGACGAAGAATCTGGGCAGCCCGTTCAAGGACAGTGTCGAAATGACGTTGAAGGCCGACGGCACGCTCGCGATGGGCGCCCCGTGGAACTTTGACGCCTCCCAAGGAAACCGCCGCTACGGCAGTTGGGGCCTAGACAATCCGAAGGGCTGGTGGCTGCAGCGCTACTGGTACGACATCAGTGACGATCCGGCCTGGCGCCAAGCGTTTTCACCTACCCAAATGTGGGATCAGCGCAAAGGCCACTACTACAACGTGCTGATGTCCGACCCCGAGTTCGCCAGCGAAGTTTCGAAGCGCTGGGCCGAAGTTTCCGGCAGTGTCGGCGAGATCGACGACTTCATCAACGAGACCGCCGAACCACTCGGTAGCGCAGCGCGCGACAACTTCAGTCCGCGTGAAGTCGACGGGGCGGCCCTGCCGTTGACCGCGAGTTTCCTTGAGCAAGATCCGAACATTTTCGTGTTCGCGAACACCGACGAGAACATCGCACCGAAGACCGGCTGGCTAAACGAGGTGGCGCTGATGCGCGACTGGCTTAGCGAACGAATCGCGTGGTTCAACCGGCAGTTCGCCGAACAACTGGCGAAGGCCAAGGTTCAAGCCGAAGCCGATAAAGACTGAGCGGCGCCGACCTCAGAGGTCGGTGAACCAGAGGGCGATTTCGCGAGCGGCCGACTCTGGCGAATCCGAAGCGTGAACGAGGTTTTCGCGGTTTGAAAGCGAGAAGTCGCCGCGAATTGTGCCCGGGGCGGCGCTGCGGCCGTCGGTGGCGCCGTTGATTGCGCGGACGACCGAGATCGCTTCGTCGCCTTCGAGCACGAGCGCCACCAGTGGCCCGGACGTCGCGAACTCACGCAGCGGCGGGTACCAGGGTTGTTCGACGTGATCGGCGTAGTGCGCGTCGGCCATCGCCGCGTCAATCGAGCGCAACTCCATCGCGACCAGCGCCAAGCCCTTGGCCTCGAAACGACTGAGCAAAGTCCCAACGAGTCCACGGCGAACCGTGTCGGGTTTGAGTAGAACTAGGGTGCGCTGAGTCATGAGGACAACCTATCTGCCGGCCACAGAAAGTGGAGCACGCACCTAGCGGATCTGTTCGACCCCGTCGGTGCCCCAAGCCTTATCGGCGGTAAGTACCGTCTGCGCTAAACGGGTCGCCAAGGCGAGGCAGAGTCGGTCGGCAAGGGAAAGCCCGTTTCCGGCCTGCCAGGTTTTTGCGGCCAGTTCGGCGTCCTCAACCGTCACTGGTTCGATCGTCAGCCCGTAACTTCGCAACAGCGCCCTAGCTAGATCCCAGTCGCCACCGCGGCCGATTACCTTTTGGGCCACTTCCGACCAGTTCGCGGCGCCCACCCTGGCCTCGGTGAGCGCGGCTTCGACCCGGTCGGCGCCCGGTTCGTTTTGCAAGAACGCCAACAATGCCGAGGCGTCAACTACCGTCACTGGGCTTCGTCTGCCTTGGCTTGGGCACGCCGTTCGGCGATCAATTGATCGACCAGACTTTCGCCGCCAAGTTGCAGCCGCAGCAGGTCTTTGGCCTGCTCGCGCGTCGACACGACCACCCCGTGAGCGGTTTCAATGAGCAGGAGTTGAGTTCCCTGAGCCCACTGCTGCCGAGCCCGCAGGTCGGCGGGCACTACCAAACGCCCACGATCACCCATCGGCACGCTGAAAGTGGTATCCATTCATCAAACGTACCACTCACGCGCCTCGTATCCCACTGGCGAGTTTCGGGCCTTTCTACTGTTCAGCGGCCGCCCAACGCGCCTTATCGGCAGCGATTTTGCGCCCCAGGAAGAACGCCCCGAACCAAAGCGCCGTGAACATCAAGCCGATGAAGAACATGGCCGGCACCAAAAAGCCGGTCGCGATCGTCGCGGCCTGGATCGCGTGCCCGAGCAAATAGGCCCAGTCGTAGCGCAGCATCGCGGCGGTGAAAATACACAACACGGCCAAGCCGCCACCGATGACCGAAGCGACCAGTGGCTCGACGTCCGCGATCGAAATCAACACCGGAATGAGCAGCACCAAAATGATCGCCTGCAGCGACAGCATCGCCGCACACATGTGCTTCATGCTGGCCCGTCCTGAGCGCCGCGCAGCAGAGTGCGCGCCTCGCCGACCGTGACGACCGAGCCGGTGACCACGACGCCACCTGAACCGATCGCGTCGTCGAACTCCTCACCGGCGGCGTCAGCAAACGAGATTGCCCGTTCGAGCGCGTCGTCAAGGCGCGGCACCGCCGACACTCGGTCTGGGCCAAATACGCCCGCGGCGATCTCGGCCAGCGCCGACGCCGACATCGACCGTTCGGTGCTGTTTTGGGTGCAGATCAGGTGGGCGACGACCGGCTCGAGTTCGCGAATAATCTCCTCGGCCTCCTTG
>JAKPAQ010000136.1 GCA_029779385.1 Actinomycetes bacterium
CGCCTGGATTTCGGTGTGCGCGCCCTTGTTGCCGACGGTGTCCATCAGCCAAGCGGTTTTGAGCACCAATAGTCGAAGCTGCTCGATGCGCACCCGAGACTCGGCGATCCAGTCGCGGATGACGCCTTGATCGGCAAGCGGACGGCCGAATGCGACTCGGTCCTGCGCGCGTTCGCACATCAGGTCGATGGCGCGTTCGGCGATGCCAATCGAACGCATGCAATGGTGAATGCGGCCCGGCCCGAGCCTGGCTTGAGCGATGGCGAATCCGTCGCCCTCACCAGCGATCAGGTTGCTGGCCGGCACTCGCACGTTGTTGAACCGTAGTTCTGCATGCCCGCCGTGATCTCGATCGTGGTAGCCGAAGACGTGCATTCCGCGGACCACTTCAACGCCGGGGGTATCACGCGGCACGAGGATCTGCGATTGCTGTCGATGGCGCGATGCGGTCGGATCGGTCTTACCCATCACGATGAAGATTTTGGCGTTCGGGTTCATCGCACCGGTAATCCACCACTTGCGACCGTTGATGACGTACTCGTCGCCGTCACGTTCGATCCTGGTCTCGATATTCGTCGCATCGCTGGAGGCAACGTCCGGCTCGGTCATGGCGAACGCAGATCGAATCTCACCGGCAAGTAGCGGTTCAAGCCACTGTCGCTTCTGCTCAGCGGTGCCGAACTCGTTCAGCACCTCCATGTTCCCAGTGTCTGGAGCCGCGCAGTTGGTCGCCGGCGGCGCCAATTGAATGCTTCGGCCCTGGATTTCGGCTAATGGCGCGTACTGCAAATTCGTCAGGCCAGCACCACCCTCACCGGGCAGGAACAGGTTCCAAAGTCCGCGCTTTTTCGCTTCCGCCTTCAAGTCCTCTACTACCGGCGGTATCGCCCAAGAGTCACTGTCGTAGTTCGCTTGGATTTGCTCGTGTGCCAGCGGTTCGGCTGGATAAACGACCTCAGCCATGAAGTCAGTCATCTTGGACATCAAGCCCAAGGTCACGTCGTCGAAAGCGAAGTCCATTTCAGGCAGCCTCAGCCATCACGTAAACGACCTCGGCGATGCAGGCAGGCTTCTCGACTCCTTCGATCTGGACTACGAAGGTGAAAACAACCTGCGTGCCGATCGCGATGTCGGTGGTTTCCTTCAAGGTTGCCGTTGCGCGTACCCGCGAGTCGACCGGCACCGGGTTCGGGAACCGAACTTTGTTCGCACCGTAGTTGACACCCATAATGACGCTTTTGACCGAATAGATCTGCTCGGCAAATACCGGTAGCAGTGACAAGGTCAGGTAGCCGTGCGCGATGGTTTTGCCAAACGGGCCCTTGGCCGCGAGCTCTGGATCGGTGTGGATCCACTGATGGTCACCGGTGGCCTCGGCGAACTTGTTGATTCGCTCCTGGGTCACGTCGATCCAGTCGCTGGTGCCGATTTCTTGACCGGCAACGGCCTTCAAGTCGGCAAGGGTTTCGAACACGTTCACAGACATTGAGTCTCCTCTGACTAAGCGCTTGCTTAGTGGCACCGTACTCCGGATCGTCGCTTCGGGCAACAGCAAACGGCTTTCTGCCCATCCAAAAATTGTTCGATGGGCTTGGTCAGGCAACCAGTCGGGTGTGACACTGAGTTACGTGAACGATGAACCAGGCCGCCGCCGCGAGCGAATGGAGTTGAAACCGACTCCACAACTACGGCCCGAACGAGTTGTCGCTGGGCTGCTGACCCTCGTCCTAGTCATCGGCGCAAGCTGGGCCCTTTGGAACTACGTCGGCACGAACGTGCTGGGCAAGCATCGCCAGGGCCAGATGGCAACCGCTTTGGCGAAACAGTGGGAAGGCAACCGCAAGGGGGATGCATCGACCGACAAACTTCGCTTCGGTGACGTTTTTGCCGTCATGCAGATCGAGCGCTTTGGCAAAGAGTTCAAGGTTCCGGTAGTCGCCGGAGTTGACGACGTCTCGCTGTCCTCTGGCGTTGGCTGGTTCCCCGACTCACAACGCCCAGGCGAACTCGGGAACTTTGCGGTCGCGGGGCACCGAGTCACCCACGGTCAGCCATTTGGCGACTTCCCAGAACTAAGAGCAGGCGACCTAGTCAAGGTTGAAACCCGGACACACGTATTCACCTACGAACTACAAAACTCCGGCAAAGACTTGACCGTCGGCCACACTGATACGTGGGTTATTCAGCAAGTCCCTGAGGTTGCACGCAAAAAGAAGAACCAGCGCTCAACAACCGAACCCACCGAAGCAATTCTGACGATGACAACTTGCTCAGAAATCTTTCATACCGACAACCGCTCGGTCGTATTCGGCAAACTCGTAAAGACAGAGACCGTCGACCCGTAACGTCGCGCCGAACCGCGCCACTTAGCTAGTGGTTAGATCCGAAACAAGCCAGTCGCCGTCGACCTTGGTCATCTTCACTACAACCGACAGCGCAGCAGGTGTACCGACGACACCGGCGATCGTCCTGTGTTGGTCAACGAAGGCCAGCACCCGGACCGTCGATTCGGAACACTCCTGACCGCACTCCAACGGAGCAACCTCACGCACTACCGCCTGCACATCAATTTTTCGGCCTGTCGCCGTTGCGACCAACTGGGGCGACAGTTCGGTGTACTTCTTGGCGAATGACGTGGTCATCAGTTCAGTTGCCGAATCAAGATCCTTCTCGATCGACGCATATTTATAACCGAGGATCTTCGGCAAAGACTCTGCCGCAACGCCGGTGGCCGCATCATTTGCTTCGGCTTGGCCCGAGGCAGTCGCTTCGGCGCGGTGAATAATAAAGAAAGAAACCAAGGCAAAGATCACTGCTAAAGTCGCAGCCAGCACTAGCAACCTCGACCGGGACACGAGGGTCATTTTCATTTCGACTCCTCGTCGCTTGGCGCCTCGGCCTCGACCGTCACATTGGCGAAGTTATCGACCAACCATTTGCCATTTTCCTTCACCAGTGAAATCCGCCACCGCAACCGCGGTTGGCCGAACTGCAAATTCTCCGGCAGTGTCGTCACGGTAATTGAGGCGAGCGTCTGGGCGCTGTCAGCATCCATGCTCGATATTGCAACCTGATTCACTGACCCTTTGGAAACGATTTTCGTCTCCGCAAAATTGGCCAGCAAATCCTGAGTCGAAGCCTCGAACTGTTCAGCGAGATCGTCGGTGAGCAGCGGTTTGACCTTCTTCACGTACGGGTCCAACTTCGTGACGTCGTACGTATTTATTGCGGCTGCGAATTGCTCGGCAACAGACCGAACTTCCTGGCGGGCGGCTGGATCCTCATAGGGAGCCAACTGCGGCCCCCGGACCAGCAAGATGACCCCGA
The DNA here is from genome assembly GCA_029779385.1 of Actinomycetes bacterium. The sequence continues at coordinate 3,328 of JAKPAQ010000136.1, forward strand.
CCACGAGCGAGACGACAGTCAACAAAACAAGTGCGACGTACGGTAACCGCGACCGTTTCAACGGGTCACCGCCGGACCTAGCATCATCCACTTCCAAGACTCCTTGCCAAGGTCAGGCGCCGCGGGGATCGTCGAGGCCTCATTGGTCAACTGCAGTTGACGTGTCGCCACATCGTACGTGCCTAACACCGTTGTATTCGAGGCGCCCGTGGCCGAACTTGACTTGGTCGAACTCGAGGACGAACCACGCGGCGTCGACTTCCCACACGTGAAGGAGCGGTTCCACTTTTCAGCCGAGCGGTCAAACGGAGTTGGCTGCTTCGCGCTTTCGCGATAACCCTTCAAGCACGGCTCGTTTTCGGGCTGAAGCGTCAGGCTCATCCTCGCCGAAAACTGACCTGTTCGAGAATCCTTCGCGATGATCGAGTACGCGCTCTCGACACCATAGGGGGCAATAACCAACACGCCTCGGATGCCATCAAGGTTGGCTTTGACCACCGAGTTCAGTCGGATCGCGTCACTTAGCAGAACTGAAATATCGGCCGCGTTTTCATCAATAACCTTGCGCATCGTGACCGCAGTTGGGGCACCAACGTCAATGGCCTTGCGGA
>JAKPAQ010000532.1 GCA_029779385.1 Actinomycetes bacterium
CCCGACTGGGGTCCGTCATGCAAAAACCCGAGCAGGGATGCGGCCGTCGCGTTCGGAACCGAAGTCATGCGCTCATAAAACACGATTGGAATTTCATCCCCAACCAGGGTTTGCGCCCAGACGCTTTGGATTTGCCGCGCAACAGTGCCCGGTAGATCGAGACTCGGCGAAAACCAACTAACAGGCCCCATGCCGGGTCCATTTCGATTACGCAATCTGGCGCCTCACCCTCAGGTGCTCGCGCGGGCCCGGCCCAAGCCTTACCGTCCAGCACGCTCAACGTAAATGGCTCGGCACCAGTAATTCGAATCTCGAAGGTGATTTGTCGGCGCGCACGGAAATTCGGATCCACCAGCAACGGGAGCATTTGAGTCATCACGGTCGGAAAAGCCGGCAACGCCTCACTCGCGGGGAACCACCTTTCGAGTCCGAGCGCCCCGGCCAAGTCCCAGCCGTGCACCAAGGTTTCGGTCACCGCCAAGGCAAGCAAGGTGCCGACCGTTCGAGTCTGACCAGGCCCATACCAATACGCCGGAACTTCAGTTTCAAGGTCTAGGTCTTTGGCAAAAATCTCGCGTAGTTCTAGGTGGGCGGCTTCCAAACCTTGAGCCACTTCTTCCAAGGTTTTGGGGCCGAGCATCTCCAGTGTTGAATCATTTGCGGTCGAGAGGTATTCGGGCATCGTTTGCGTCTCCGACTTTTCCCCGAACCCATAGTCTGACTCGTCGCCGCGAATCGCAGCGGCAAATGCCAGCAACGCCATCACCAGGTGAGTGCCCACTTCAGCTGCTGTCCAATTGAGGCCGGGCACTTTTGCATTGGCGTCACCACCAGATCTTGCGTTCGCGATCACCCGCGGAAGGGCAGAGTCGAGGGCAGTTGCTAGAGCGGCGGGATCGGGGATCACAGTCATCGACATGTTCGGATCCTGTCGCACGATTTCGAGCCTGTCAAGACCGTCCACATAGAACGGTCGAATTTTTCGTCGCCGATGGCAGATGGGCGCACCGCTTCACTCCGCCTAGGCTTTGCTCGTGACTTCATCACTGGTCCAGTCGCCAATCGTGATCGCGCACCGCGGCGTGCCCGGCGAACGACTCGAACACACGCGCGCGTCCTACCTGCTGGGAATTGAGCAGGGCGCCGACTTCATCGAACCTGACGTGGTCGCCACCAAGGACGGCGTGCTGGTCGTTCGCCACGAAAACGAGATCAGCGGCACGACCGATGTGGCCGACCATCCCGAGTTCGCCCACTTACAGGCGACGAAGTTCATTGACGGCGTGCCGATTCGAGGCTGGTTCACCGAAGATTTCACCCTAGCTGAGCTGAAAACTCTGCGCTGTCGCGAACGCCTGCCCAAGTTACGACCACAGAATCTAGCCCTCGAAGGCACTGAACCGATCATGACCTTCGACGAGGTACTGGATCTAGTCGCCGGCGGATCCGTGGGCGTTTATGTGGAGACCAAACATCCGAGCTATTTTCGCGGCATTGGTCTAGACCTAAATGACCTGTTGATCGAGAACCTCACTAGGCGCCACCTGAACGACCACGGCGCTAACGTGATCATCCAGTCGATGGAGACGGCCAACCTAAAAGCATTGCGAACTAGAACCGAATTGCCGCTGATCCAGTTGATGGAACGCTCCGGTGCCCCATATGACTTGACTGCCACCTACGACCCACGCGACTACGCCGCACTGACCACGAGCGCGGAGTTGGCCAAGATCGCGGCCTACGCCGACGGCATCGGCCCGAACAAGTCGTTGGTGATCGGCCGCGACAAAAACCATCGACTGACCGGCGAAACCGGACTCGTGCGAGCTGCCCATGCCGCCGGCCTACTGGTTCACGTCTGGACGATGCGCAACGAGAACAACTTCTTGCCGCTCGATTTCAAGTCGAGTTCCGACAAGTCCGAAGCCGGCGACGCCACAGCAGAACTTCTCGCGTTCTACCGCGCCGGCGTCGACGGCGTCTTCGCCGATTACACCGAAACCGCAGTTAGTGCGCGGGCGGTCCATCTGTCGGAGGCGGGCCGTACGTCGGACCAGTGATCGAGGTGTCCAACGGCATCAGTAGCCACGCAGCCAGATAGACCAAGAACGTGGTACCGACGCCGACGATCACCAGAACCACCGTGATGAGCCGAACCAAGTTCACGTCTACGCCGGTGTATTGGGCCAGTCCTCCACATACTCCACCGAGCCACTTGTCAGTTGAACTACGCAGGAGTCTCTTCGGTGCAATGTCGTTCATGATGCCTTCCTTAGCGTCAACGCAAAGCCAGCTAAACCAGCCAAGATCAGTGCGATTGGGATAGCGACTAGCAGATCTGCCAGCGTCAGCAAGTCGTAGTCGAGCATGGCCCAACCGGCGACGACCAGCGCGAACAGCACACCGAAAA
>JAKPAQ010000542.1 GCA_029779385.1 Actinomycetes bacterium
CGCGCAGCCAAGTTCATCGCGAGCTCGGGCGACTGGCTGAGGCCGGTCTCGTCACCGAGGGAGCTTCGGGTCGACGTGACTCGCGGCCTTACTCGCTTACGGAAGCAGGTCGCGCTGAGTTCGCTACCTGGGTTGCCCGGGGCCCTGAAGACGCCACGGTTCGACTCCCGTTGCTGCTTTTTGTTTCCCTCGGGCGACACCTAGACCCAGCGGTGCTGAAGGCGATCTTGAGCCAGCAGCGAACCCACCAAGCCGCGCTCGTTCGCGGCTACACCGCGGCAAGGAATGAACTTGAAACCGTGGGCATCGACCGCTTTCGTTTGGCGACTCTTAACTACGGGATTTCGACGGCAAGGCTGACCGTGCGCTGGCTTGATGAGTTGCTCAAAGACTTGTCCGACCGCGACTAGGAAAAGACGAGGGCGGTCAAGTCGAAACTTGACCGCCCTCGGGCCTCCACCGTCCCGTGGAGTTGGCTCTCGGCTATCCCGTGCGGGGGACAGCCGAGTACCGCTGTGGTTACCCGATCAGTTGGGTGTTCCCGAATAGGGCGGACTGGCTGTAGCACCAGATCCGGTGCTGGTCACTCGGATCCAGCTTGTTCAGCACGATCTGGGCGACGTTCTTGCTGTACGCAAGCGACAGGTGTTCGGAGTTGTCGTTCTTGCACACGTTCTGGATCGTAATGTTGTCGACCTTGGCGCCGGGCACTGCCTTGATCTCGCCTGAGGTGTAAGGCGTGACGATCTCGTCGTTCTTCGTGTTGATCGTGGTGTAGTTCTCGCCGGCGATCGTTTCGCCGGCCGGTCCGTTCACGTTGCGGTAGAACAGTGACTGCTCCCCGGGGCTCTTGTCGGCCTGTTGGGCCGCTGCAGGCATCTTGACCAGTTCGAGTAGGTCCATCGCGACACCGAGCAACTTAAGGGTCTTCCCCAGTTCGGTGATCCCCGACATGGTCGTCGGGTGGTTCGACGGGGAAAGCGCAATCACTTGATTGACCTTCGGTGCTCCGCCGAGCAGGTTGGTGTAGTACCGGATCAAGGCTCCACCTTGCGAGTGGCCGATCAGGTCAACTTCTTTCGCGCCAGTGGCAGCGAGCACCTTGTCGACGTAGGCGCCGACTTCGGCCGAACTCTCGATCATGTCGCCGGTGCCGTTTAGGAACTTGATGCCGGTGGTTTGACCGACGTTAGGGGCGAAAACGCAGTAGCCCTTGTCTTTGAGGATCGGCGAGAGCCCGTTCCAGTTGTTGTACGCGTTTTCCCAAGTTCCGTGTACCAGGACAACTGGGTTCGGGTGCTGCTTTGACGGCTTGCACTTCCAGTCGTTGGCCCCAGCAGGAGCCTTATCCGGGTTGAGGATCGAGGTACCCAGGGCAGCCGGGAACGAGTTGTCCTGGCCAAGTGCACCGAACTTGATGCTGTGCGGGAAGGGGTTTACCCAGGCCGCGTTTGCCGGCGCCTGGAGCGATAGTGATACCGCCGCCAAAGTCGTGGCTGCGATCGCAAATCGGCGGATCAGTCTCATTGGTGCTCCTTGATTACTGTGATTGGGGTCCCACAGAAAATGAGATCCTAGTCACACTGTAACCCAGAGTTATCGGTTGGTCGAGATGTTCGTCCAAGTTTGGTAAACGGATCTCAAACCGATGTCAACAAAGGCTCAGTTGGGCGGAGCCAAACATGGCTTCCTTCGCTCAGATTGAGCGAGGCTGCCTCGGCCCGCGTGAGCCAGACTTGGACCGGCTCGCGCTGGGCCGGATCAGTTGGTGAGACTTCGAGCCTCACGCCAAAGCCGACCCGAGTCCAGCGGGTGACCGGCCCGTGGGTTGGCCAATCGGGGTCGTTGACCGATACCTCGATGTCATGAGGGCGGATTGCCTTACCAGCGAGCCTTGTGACTGGGCCCAAGAACTCGAGAACGAAGTCGTTGGCTGGCCGGTCGTAGAGGTCATCAGGGCTACCAATCTGTTCGATTCGGCCTTCGTTTATCACCACAATTGAGTCGGCTACCTCAAGGGCTTCTTCCTGATCGTGGGTAACGAAAACCGTCGTAACCTGGACTTCGTCGTGCAGTCTGCGCAACCAGTCGCGAAGTTCCTTGCGGACCTTGGCATCTAGGGCACCAAACGGCTCATCGAGCAGTAAGACGCTAGGTTCGATCGCCAAGGCTCTCGCGAGCGCCATCCGCTGACGTTGGCCGCCGGAAAGTTGCGAAGGCAGACGGTGGGCGAACTGGGAAAGGTGCACGAGTTCTAGTAACTCAGTCACCTTCGACTCGATTTCGGGTTTGGAGCGTTTGCGAATCTCCAGTCCAAAAGCGACGTTCTTGGCCACTGTCATGTGCTTGAAAGCCGCATAGTGCTGGAAGACGAATCCGACATTTCGTTTCTGCGCCGGCACGTGGGTTGTGTCGGTGCCTTCGATAACTACTCGTCCGGCATCGGCAGTATCTAGACCGGCGATGATTCGAAGCAAAGTGGATTTGCCGCCGCCGCTGGGGCCGAGCAGGGCGGTCAGTTGGCCGGTGGGAATCTGTAGGTCGATGTCCGAGAGGGCGACGAAATCGCCAAATGACTTCTGGACGCCGGTGATTTCGATGCTCATTGGTTTTCCTCACGATCGAGAGTGTGGTTCGGTCGCAAGATGGCGACCACTACGAGTGCCGCCACTGCAATCAGCGCGAGCAGGAAACTCGTCGCATAGGCGGTGCCCTGCTCGAAGTCTTGGTAGGTCTGCTCAACGACCAAGGTGGCAGTTTGGGTCTGGCCGATCAGGTTCCCCGAGATGATCTTCACGGCACCAAACTCACCTAGTGCGCGGGCCAAACTGAGGACGACGCCATAGACGAGTGCCCACTTGATTGACGGCAAAGTTATCCGCCAGAACGTCTGCCAACTGCCAGCACCGAGACTTCGAGCGGCCTGCTCTTGGTCAGTGCCGATCTCCTGCAGGACGGGCACAATCTCGCGGATCACCAGCGGCAAACTGATGAATGCCGTGGCCAGAATCATCCCCGGCGCGGCAAAAGCGACCTGAAAGCCAAGCTTCTCAAGTGCAGGCCCGAACAGGCCTCCGCTGCCGCCATAGGCCAATAGCAGCGCCAAGCCGACGACTACCGGTGATACCGCGAGCGGTAGATCAATCAGGAGCGACAGCAGTCGTTTGCCCCAGAACTCCTGTCGTACCAGCAGCAGGGAAATGCCGACACCAAATATCGTGTTCAGGGCTACCGCCCAAACGGCTACATAGACCGACATCTTTAGGGCGAAGACGACATCTGGGTTGGACAAGGCGGCGCTTAGATTCGTCAGGCCGCCGTCGAAGGTGTGCAGGACCACTAGGCCCAACGGCCAGATAATTAGCAAGGCCAGATAAGTAATGACTAGAAGGCGGCGAGAAAGGGTCAGGGCCGACGGCCCCCCGCCGACGAGGTTAGCCACGATTTGCCACCTTTCGTGAAATGAACTCCAGTGAGGCGATTACGGCCAATGCGACGAGCAGCATGATCACGGCCACTGATGCTGCGGCGGCTTTATCGCCGTTCTCGATATAGGTAAGGATCCGCACCGAGGCAACCTCCGTTTTGAGTGGCAAATTTCCCGAAAGAAGCACGAGCGAGCCGTATTCACTGATCCCGCGAGCGAACGACAGCGCTGCGCCCGCCGCGATTGCCGGTGCGAGCGAGGGCAGGATTATTCGGCGAAAGGTGGTCTGGCGGCTCGCGCCCAAGGAGGCTGCTGCTTGCTCGGTTTCAGGATCGAGCTCGATCAAGACCGGCTCGACGGTGCGAACCACGAACGGAACGGTGACAAACAGCAGCGCCAAAAAAACAGACCATTGCGTATTGGCGACATTTATCCCAAGTGGGCTGGTTGGCCCGTAGAGACTCAGCAGAACTAGGCCGGCCACGATCGTCGGCAGTGCGAAGGGAATGTCGATGACAACTTCTAAGGCACGTTTGCCCCAGAATTGATCGCGCACCAAGACCCAGGCAACCAGGGTCCCCATTACTACGTTTACGGCTGTCACCGCGATCGATTCGAGCACGGTGAGGCGCAGTGCAGCTGCGGTCTGGGGGTTTTGTAGGACGGACCAGAACGTGCCCCAACCGCCCTCGGCCGCGTTGATAATGACCAGGCACAACGGAATCAACACCAGCAGGCTGAACCACACCAGCGTCAGTCCTAGTCCCAATCCAGACCCACGAGTCAGCGTGGACCTGCGGTTGACCCGCCGCGAACGCGACGGGTCAACCGGCCTAGTGATGGTGGTCATGACTTCCCGGATTCGGCGAGCAGTTTGGTGATGATGCCGTTGTTCTCGTCGAAGAAGCGATCGTTGATTTCTTCCCAGCTGCCGAAGTCAGCGGCAATCGTGAAGAGCTCCTCGGGCTGTGGGAATGGATTACTCGGATCATTTGCGCCGTCTACTTTCTCCACTTCGACGCCGGGCACTGAATTGAGCGGCCGGAATCCTTTGGACACGTATTCGGATTGACCCGCGGCGCTAAGGACAAACGAAAGAAAGTCAGTCGCCTTCTCGTCGGCATTCTTCAAGGTGGCCGCTGGGTTCTCAATCAACAGCGTGTCGGTGGGGACGACGTAGTCGATTTCCTCGCCCAACTGGCGAGCCAAGATCGCTTCGTTTTCGTAGGAAATCAATACATCACCGGTGCCGCTCTCGAAGGCGGCCGTAGCGTCACGACCAGAGCCCGGCAGCGCTTCGGCATTTGCGAACAGGTCCGCCAAGAAGGCCTTAGCGTCTGCGTCGCTTCCGCCTGCGGCGATAACGTGTTGCCACGCCGCGAGGATGTTCCACCGGGCAGCACCAGAGGATCCGGGGTTTGGCGTGACAATGCCGACACCCTTTTTGATTAGGTCGTCCCAACCTTGAATGTTCTTGGGGTTTCCTTTTCGTACCACCAAGACAACGACCGAGTTCGTGACGATGCCCTTGTTTGGGCCGTCGTCCCAAGTCTGATCGACTAGGCCAGCGTTAACTAGCCGAGTCACGTCAGGGGTGATGGAAAAGTGCACGTAGTCGGCGTCCAGCCCACCGGCAACTGCCCGACTTTGATCGCCCGAAGCGCCGTAGGACTCGGTCCAGGTGACACCTTCGCCCTCACTGGTTTTGGCAAAAGCAGCCTGGGCGGCGTTGTTGCCGGCCTTCGGCACCGCGAAGCCGACAAGGTTCAACTTGGTGCCGCCTTCGTTTTGGGCGCCAGATGGTGCGCAACTCGCGATGAGTGCGGCGGCGATGGCCAGTCCGGCAGCATTGCGAACTACCCGGGTTGGTTTGAAGCGGTGTTTGGCCATTATCGGTTCCTGTCTTCGGTGAGTTGCCGGATTTGTAGCAACTTTCTTGTCGAGCAGTCACGCTAGGGCGCAGCAGGAAGCCTTTATGACTTTGTTCATATAGTGGACTGGATTAGTAGACTATTGCGGCAGTGGTAACCAAAGCGCGGCCACCATCTGGAACCGATCAGGCGGTAGGTTGGGAACCGTGACGGACTCGACGATTATTTACACCCACACCGACGAAGCCCCCGCTCTTGCGACTTACTCGCTCCTGCCGATCATTGAGGCATACGCCGCGGCGGCCGGAGTCGACGTTGAGACTCGCGACATCTCGCTGGCCGCGCGCATCATCGCCGCCTTCGCAGATCTGTTGCCCGAGAGCCAGCGCGTCCCAGATGCCCTCGCCGAACTAGGCCAATTGGCCAAGTTGCCCGAGGCCAACATCATCAAGTTGCCGAATATTTCGGCATCGGTTCCCCAGCTGAAGGCAGCGATCGCTGAACTGCAGGCCAAAGGCATCGCCCTGCCCGGCTACCCGGACAACCCGACCACTGACGCTGAGCGTGACGCCAAGGAGCGCTACGACAAGGTCAAGGGCAGCGCGGTCAACCCGGTGC
>JAKPAQ010000549.1 GCA_029779385.1 Actinomycetes bacterium
TCTTGTGAGAGCAAGGGAGGTGAACCGGGCGCTCTGCCAGCACGGCTATTCCGCAGCATCCTGGCGACCTGCCGACGGGGACGCTGCGCAAGATCTAGTCAGATCTTGCACCGGTGCTTGGAAGGGGTTGGTTGCTGTGAGCTATCGGGTTGTGATTAGTCGCGAGAACGACGCTTGGCTTGCCGATGTGCCAAGTGTTCGAGGTGCTCATACCTACGCTCGCTCGATCGATGTACTGCTCAAGTCGATTGTTGAAGTCATCATTTTGATGGCAGACCTGCCCGTTGACTCGCCTGTTGAAGTTGAACCCGAATACGACCTCAGCGACGAGCTTGTCGCGAGGGCACTCGAACTCGGTCGGGCGCGTGCAGAGTTAGTTGCTCGCGAAGCCGAACTTCAGTCCGCGACCTCGGCGATAGTGACCGAACTAAGCAACCGCGGATTCACTGTCCGTGATTGCGCCAGGTTGCTTGACCTGACGCCAGGTCGAATCTCGCAAATCGCGAACGCCTGACCCGGACCGGTTTTTCGACGCACGACCTAGTTTCGGGTCGGCGCATCCGAACCTGCGTCTCCTAGACTCGAGTCGTGGATGACGCGCGCACTGTCGATCTGGTGCTTGAGGGCGGGGGAGTAAAAGGTATTGCCCTGGTCGGCGCCGCTGCGGCACTCATCGACAACGGCTATTCGTTTGCGCGGATCGGTGGATCCTCGGCCGGCGCGATGGTCGGTTCGGTGATTGCCGCGATGCAGCAGGCCGGCGAACCCTTCAGTCGAGTCGATGACATTTTGCGCACCATCGACTACACCTCCTTCCTTGATCGCCGACGCGGCCCGCGAACTATTCGCTGGTGGCCGCGTGGCGCCGACGCGTGGGGCGTGCTTTTCCACCTCGGTGCACACCCTGGCGCGCACCTGCAACAGTGGCTCGCTGGCGTCCTTGGTGATCTTGGTGTTCGCAAGTTCGGTGACTTGACGTTCGTCGATCCGGGCAGTTCGCTGCCGCCAGAACTGTCCTACCGACTCGTAGTTACCGCCAGCGACCTGTCGCGCCAGCGGATCATGTACTTGCCGTGGGATCTGGCCAAACACGGCCACGACCCCGCCGAGTTTTCAGTTGCGCGGGCGGTGCGAGCCTCGGCGGCGATCCCGTTCCTGTTCGAACCAGTTCGGGTCAAATCTCCGTTTGGGCAACTGGCCTTGGCCGACGGTTCGCTGTTGCGCAGTTATCCGATCGAACTGTTTGATCGCGATGACGGACTCCCAGCTAGGTGGCCGACCCTTGGCGTCCGGCTTAGTTCGCCAGCTGGTGAGCGCGCCAAGGCCAAACCAGTCACCGGCCCCGTTTCTTTGTTGACCAACTTG
>JAKPAQ010000556.1 GCA_029779385.1 Actinomycetes bacterium
TACAGCCCGATGAGAAAGATCAGCCCGCGGGCCAGCCGGTGACTCATGGCCGGGATCCGGACTTCGCGTGAGCGCGATGCACTGCGACTCGCAGTTCGTCCTGCAGCGTGGCGGTGGCCGCCTCGCGACTACCGGGCAGGGCCCGGATCACCAGAAGCTCACCGGACTGCAGCTCGGGCAGGAGATCCCGGCTGGCATGACGGAGCTGGCGGTACACCCGGTGTCGCTGGACGGCGTTGCCGACCGATTGACCTACGACGAGACCTACTTTCGGCGCGTCCTCGGTGTTTGAGTCGGCATCACCAAGAGCTCGTGGTGCCAAGGAATGCACCACGAGATCCCGTTGCGCCGCACGCACACCGCGGCTCACGGTGACTCGAAAGTCTGTCGAGCGCGTCATCCGGTTACGAGCCGGAAGCACGGTGCTTCGATCCTGCGTCAGGTCACGCAGTGAGAGAGCGACGGCCCTTGCCGCGACGTGCCGACACGATGGCGCGGCCGGCACGGGTCCGCATGCGCAGACGGAAACCGTGCACACGGGCCCGACGACGGTTGTTCGGCTGGAAAGTCCGCTTGCCCTTGGCCACGGCTGTATCTCCTCAACTATGTGACGCCCGCACTCGCCACCGACATGAACGAGTCATGCCGGTGGGCACGGTCGTCGCTGGTAAGCGCACGCATCTTGCTTGCTAGCCGGCGCGGTACCGATAGATACCGGTCGCAGCCGTATCACCACGTGTGGGCGACTGTTCGAGGGTACTGATCTGAATTCTCCGGGTCAAACCTCGCTGTCGCACGTCAGCAACCGTTACCGCTTCGTAGTGAGAAGTGCCACGCCGCGCACACGAGTTCGTCACAGTTGTCCCACTCGCAACGTGGCAAGCCGACACGCCCAAGAACCTCGAACCAATGTTGCCGAACGGTTGGCGGACGAACAGAAAACTTGTTAGCTTCTGCCAATGCCGTTGCACGACGGCGACAGACAACAAGTCAGAGAGGTCCCGACGCTACGAGCCCACAGACGTTCCTGTGACGAGCCTCAGCGCGCGGGCTTCCTGCATGCAAAACACAAGCACGACGGCACTCTCCTACTTTGTCCACAGTCTGTGGATAACTATGGGGACAGATTGTCGTCGTTTTATTGAGCCGCCGGTCAGGCGGTTACGAGGGGGTTGAAGTCGTTGACCGCTAACCCCAGTTCATCGTTCACCGACATCTGGAAAAGCGTGGTCGCCGAACTCAACGGCGACCTCGGCGGCACCACGACGCTGACCGCCCAACAACGAGCCTGGTTGCGCATGGTTCAGCCGCTGGTGCTGACCGAGGGTTTCGCGTTGCTGTCGGTCCCCACCCAGTTCGTCCAGAACGAAATCGAACGGCACCTGCGCGAACCGATCATCGCCGCGCTCAGCCGGCACCTCGGACAGCGTGTCGACCTGGGCGTGCGCATCGCGGTTCCGGAGACCGACGAACGGCCGGCGGCGACCGAGACCGCAGAAACCGCCGAGATTCCGGACCCCCAGCCGGTCACCGCGGCCGACGACCTGGACGAGGACGCCGAAGAGCTGTCCAGCGCCGACGAGACCTGGCCCCGGTATTTCAACCGGCCGCCCGCCGACGAATCGGCCGACCTGAGCCTCAACCGG
>JAKPAQ010000589.1 GCA_029779385.1 Actinomycetes bacterium
TGGAGGATTAAGCGTTACCTGATCCGTATCGACACATTGGCCGACGAACTAGCGCAGGAACGCGCCGAATCCAAGCGGTTGGGCAACGTCCTCAACTCGATGACGAACCACCCGTCCGTGCGACGTACCGGGACCGGATATGTGATGCCCGTCAATACGCGGCGGGGGTCGAAGTGATCGAGATCCACACATCGCATGACCGATTCAGCAACCTGTGGTCGTTCGTCTGCGACTGCGGTTACGAACTGGAACTGCACACCTACCCGGTAATGAAGTCATGGCGGCGTATGCACGCCACCGTTCACCTGCGCGCAGGTCAGGCGGTGGCGGCATGAAGTGGGAACTATGGCTACGCCTCGACCCGATCAGCTACAACGCGGCGCACCGCATGAACCGCTACAAACTGGCCGACATCAAGAAGCACTACCGATCCACGGCGGCATGGTTAGCCACGTCGAAACAGATCCCGCGACTAGAACACTGCGTCATTGACCTGGACATCTACTTCCGCACGAACCATCGCCGCGACCAAGACAACTATGTGATCCCGCTGCTGAAAAGTTTGTGCGACGGCATCGTTGATTCGGGGATCGTCGTAGACGACGCACCGGCGTTCATGACGAAGAACATGCCGACCCTGCATAGCGGGCCTGACCCGCGCGGAACTATGTGTCTGCGGGTATCGGAATGAGCCGCGTAGATCTGGTCGCTAAAGCGATCCACGGATTCTGCAAACACGATGGCCGTCACGGATGGGCGATCCACCGCGACGAAGCGCAAGCCGCGCTGGCCGCGTTCAACGCTGACGCGGTGGATCGTGCCACCCGCTCGAAGGCGATGGATGCCGAACGGCGCAAAACCGCCGACGCGATCGCTGAACGGATCGCCGCCGATTCCCGTCACCTGCGCGCCGTTGCCCATGCCAAGCATTACCAGCGCCAAGCAGACGAATACCTCGTGACGATCAACCGGCTCCAAGAGGAAAACGAACTACTGCGCATCGGGCAACGCCACTACGCGCAGGCATTACAAGAAATAACCCCCGACCTGTTGGAGCAGGCCGGGGGCAACAACTAACCGAAACAACAACGAAAGGATAGCAAGTGACACCGGAACATCAAAAGCTCCTGAGAGCACCGTTCCCGCCGGAACGCATCTCGCAGATCCCGCGTAAGACGAAAAGCGGGGCGACCGTTCGACTCGACTACGTAGGCCACGCCGACGTAACCGACCGCCTCCTGGCCGTCGATCCGGCATGGACGTGGGAGCCGGTCGGGGTAGCTGAGGACGGAATACCGATCATCCATCACGGCCTATGGATCAAGCTCACCGTCTGCGGGGTCACCCGCTACGGATTCGGCGACGCCCAAGGCAAAACCGGCGGCGACGCGATTAAGGAAATGATCGGCGACGCCATCCGTAACGCCGCGATGCGATTCGGTGTCGCACTGGACTTGTGGAGCAAGTCCGATCCTGACGCACCCACCGCCGTCGTGGAACCCACTACCGACCCCGACTGGCTACGAGACGCCGCTATCGGCATTGACGAAGCCAAGACCGCCGAGGATCTCGACACCGTCGCGACGTTCATCAAGGACGGTGTCGAGGCAGGCAAGTGCTCGCCCGAATCCCGAACAAACCTGTTGACGAAATGGAAGAACAGGGAGGGCGAACTCAATGCCTGACGACATTCCCGACTATGTGATGCGAGCCCTCATCGACGACCGGCTGACGCAGATCCAGGCCGACCGAGACACCGAACTAGAGGAATACCTCGCGGCCCTGCCGACACCGATTCATCTGATCGTGGATCTGCCGGAACTCAACGACCGCACCGAACACAACCGCTCCGAGCACGCCGCCACGCAGCGGGAACTGTTGGCCGGTGAAGTCCGCTGCGATGCCCTACGCCGACGCCTAGCCGTCCTCCGCGAGGAACGCACCGAACTAGACAACCGTCGCAGGGGATTGGAGTCCAATGTCTGACCCGCTATCCATGACACCGAATGAGGCGTCGAAGAAACTGATCGCCGCATCACAAACCTTGTGGGCGCTTATTGGTGACCTCGACGAACTGGAACGGGCACACCTGAAAGCCAAGCGCATCTTCGACGAGTCCTACGCCCTCGCGTTCCGTACCGCCGATGGTTCCGTGGATCAACGCAAGTTCTGGGCCACCGTCGAAACCATGTTCGAGCGCGAACAAATGGACGCCGCCTTCACCGATCTACGGCGCACACAAAACCAGATCCGCTGGACCGAGAAAAGCATGGACGTGTGGCGAACCGTTGCCGCATCCGTCCGATCCGAATGGGCATCAACCGCAACGCAGGGGGCATGACATGGCACTACCGATAGATATCCAACTCGCGGCGAAAGTAACTGAGTTCTGGAACCTCGTGGACGTGAAGGGCGCCGACGAATGCTGGCTTTGGACCGGATACATCGA
>JAKPAQ010000591.1 GCA_029779385.1 Actinomycetes bacterium
TCGATGTAGTGGGCCTTGGTGATCTCCGATGACGTGTGGCCCAGTACGTCGGCGGCCAGGTCAGCGCCACCTGCCCGGTCGATGACGGTGGCCACCGTGCGACGGAACGAATGCGGAGTCACCCCCTCGATACCTGCCTCGCCCAACACGGCCCGCAACCGGCGACGCACGTTGTTCGTCGTCAACGGCGTGTGGTTACGCGAGTAGAACAACAGATGCTCACCGTCCTCCTCGCCAACAGCGACCAGCCGCTGCCGGATGGCCTCAGCAGTGAACGAGGGCACCGAGACCGTGCGGCGCGACTTCGCCGACTTGCCGTGGTCCTGACGGTAGGTCGGTTTGCCCTTCGGTGAAACCACCGTCCCGCAGAGCCTGACGGTCGGCGGGGTGCAGGTCATGTCCACGTCGCACTTGCGGATCGCCAGCACCTCCCCAATCCGGGCCGAGGTGCCCAGCATCACCTCGATGATCGCCTCCAACTGGCCATCAGGCTTCGGGCCACTCAACCCCTCACCGCGTCGCCACCCCGATGCCGCACGACGGATCGCCGTGACCTGTGCGGCGGTCAGCGACTTGGCTTGGGACTCAGGCTTGTGTAGCCGGGCCGTCTCCCGGACCGGGTTGCGGGCCATCGCCTCATAACGCACCGCCAGACCGAACGCCAGTCCCAGCACCACCTTGCACTGCTTGGCCATGCTGTAACTGGTACGGCGTTGCGCCTTCAGGAACCGGTCGACCTTCGCGACCGTGATCTCCCGCAAGGAGTAATGCTCGAACGCCGGCACCACGAGCTGGCGCATGTTCCGCTCATACAGAACCCTCGTGGATTCGGCGAGCCGGTCCTCCAGATCGAGGTCTTCGAGCCACACCTCCACCAGCCGCATGAACGAAGAATCCGGCGACAACTCACCCAACCCGCCATGATGACTGCGCTTGGAGAGCAACAGCTTCAGGTTCCGTTCGGCCGCACGCTCACTCTCGCCACTGGCCTGAACCCGCCGCAGCCGACCGTCCTCATCCCGGTAACGAGTGCGGGCACGCACCATGCCGTTGTCGGCGGTCTCGAAGCAGATGTCACCGAACGTCCCCACCGGGGTCCGTGGACGCGCCATCTCACCTCACCGCCCCTCGAACAGAGAAACTGGAGGATCGTCGGGCCGTGACTCCCGATGCGCCTGCACCCAGGCGGCAACGTCGGCGTGAGCGAACCGCAGGTGACGACCCACCCGAATCGCACGCGGCCCCCCACCGCCAACCCGCCAGTCGTAAATCGTCGGAACGGAGACACCGAGATACTCGGCGACCTGGTCGATGCTCAGCAACGGCTCCAAGACGGGAGCCTTCATGGATGTGGTGTTGGTACTCATGCCCTACAGGTGTGCAAGGCGCCCCGAACGACAGCGGGACAGTCCCAACCATCCCGAACGATGCGCCCCAGCCAGCCGTCGAACGGCCCTGCTGAGAGAGTAAATGGCCACTTTGTGGACGTCGGTTCAAGTCTCTACATACTTTCGGCCCCGGGATTCCTTGGAATCCCGGGGCCGATTGGTAGCGGGGACAGGATTTGAACCTGTGACCTCTGGGTTATGAGCCCAGCGAGCTACCGAGCTGCTCCACCCCGCGTCGGTGAAACCAGTTTACCGGGTCGGCTCGCGAAACCCTAATCGGGGGCAGGCAGGCGGCAAAACCTCCGTCAAGCGGACCGCGACAAACCTCGGAAAACAGTTGCGGGGCGAACCATTCGGCCCGCCCCGCAACTGCAACAGCTACTGCTCAGTCTTACTTTTTCAGCGCCTTCTGGGCCGCTTCTAACGCCGCAGCCATGCTGTCGATCCGTTTCTGGTAGGTCGCCAGATCGCCCTTCTTCAGCGCCGCCTGAGCTTGGTCGTAGTACTTGGACGCGTCGGCCAAATGCTGCTCAGCCGACTTCGCCTTGCCGGTGTCGGGAGTCGAAGGCGCATCCGGTTCCGGAGCCGAGCCCGGTTCCAAGCCCAACGCCACCCGGAGCGCCTCGTCGAGCGTCTGCCCCACGCCAACACCGTCGCCGAACGTCGCGGTGATCAACTGCAGCACCGGGTAGGAACCCTCACCAACGCGCTGAATGTAGATCGGCTGGACGTACAGCATCGCGCCGCCGACCGGAAGTGTCAGCAGATTTCCGCGCAGAATCCGGGTGTTCTTCGACTGCTCATACTGCAACAGCGCCGCCCGAACGCCCGCATCGGATTCGAACTGGGCCGCGATCTGGTTCGGGCCACCAACACGCGTATCAGACGGCAACTCCAGCACCTGCAACTTGCCATAGTTCTTGGTGTCAGACGCCTCAGAGTTCACACTCATGAATGACGCCAAGTTCTGCCGATTATTCGGCAAGTAAACCGTCGTCAGGCTGAACCGAGGCGACGCCAACTGGCCCGGGTTGCTCATCGACAAGTAGTAAGGTGGCTGTTTCGTTCCGCCAGCGTTCGACGGATCTTCTGGCACCTTCCACCGTTCGCCGTCTTCATAGAATGTCTGCGCGTCGGTCACGTGATAGCGGCTCAACACGTCGCGCTGCACCTTGAACTGATCAACCGGGTAACGAAGGTGGCGAAGCAGCGATTCGCTGATCTTCGACTTCGGCTCCACTACTCCCGGGAAAACCTTCTCCCAAGTCTTCAAGACCGGGTCTTCGGTGTCCCACTCGTACAACTTGACGCTGCCGTCATAGGCATCAACAACAGCCTTGACCGAGTTGCGCATGTAGTTGACCTGATCGGTCGGCAACGCGATTTGGCTAGCGTTTTCAGTCAACGTGTCGCTAGTGGCCTCATCTAGTGATCGGGCCTCCGAATATGGATACGTCTTGCTGGTGGTGTAACCATCGACAATCCACACGACCTTGCCATCAACAACCGCTGGATACGTATCCCCGTCCAAAGTGAGCCAAGGCGCAACCTTTTTCACGCGCAAGCGCGGATGCCGGTCATAGAGGATCTTGCTGTTCTCGTTGACGCGGTCAGACAGCACAATGTTCGGCTCAGCGAACTTGAAGGCGTACAAAAGCTGGTTGAACAGCGTGCCCATCGGCACCCCGCCCTTGCCGTCATAGACGTTGGCCGAGAAGTTCTCGTCATCGCTGGACCCGCTACCACGAGGAGTGTCGACCTCGACCGGTTCAGCACCCTTAGGACGACCGACGATCGAGTAAACGGGCGACAACTCACCAAAGTAGATTCGCGGGGCCTGGCTGAACTCGATCTGTCCAACGGGCGGGATGTCCTTGACTACCCACACTGGTTCGCCTTGGGGTCCGCGCTTATTTCCGTATGCTGCAATACCGCCGTAGCCGTGCGTGTAGACCGTGTGGTCGTTTGACCACGTCCGCTGCGAAGCCTGCAAGCCGTCAAGGTCAACTTCACGCGCGGCGATGATGACGTCTTGGGGCTGCGGGTCGTCACCGATCTGGTATCGGTCCACGTCCAAAGTTTCCTGGACGGTGTAGTAGCCACGAACCTGTTGCAACTGCTGGAAGGCCGGCGAAATCAGTGTCGGGTCAAGCAGACGTGTGCTGACCCGCGATTCGGCGGAGGCGTTCAACTCCGCTGGCGTCAACTCAGTCTTGGCCGAGTACGGCTTCGTTTCAACATCGTCAACGCCGTACGCCGCACGCGTGCCTTCGATATTTCGGGCTAGGAACTTCTCCTCGCGGTCCGGCTCTGACGGCTTGACCTGGAACTGCTGCATGATCGCCGGCCATACTGCGCCAATCAAAATAGCGGTGATGAACCACAAGCCCAAGCCAACAATCGGCAGCGTCCACGACCGCAGAAACACCGTCGAGAACAGCATCAGGGCACACAGGACAGAAGCCCTAAAAGAGTACGGACTTAACGTCCATGCTCAACGAACATTAGATCCAAATATCTATTGGAAAAATATTGA
>JAKPAQ010000147.1 GCA_029779385.1 Actinomycetes bacterium
ATGTAATACCGCTTGCCCTTCTCGAGCGTGATTGTCGGAGCCGTCGGCCATTGATTGTGCAACGACTGGTCCGACCGGCGGGCTTCGAGGCTCCCCGAGTGGATCTGCGTCCAACCGCGCGGATTGCTCCACCCGCCCGGCTCAGCCGCGATCATCACCAGGTTCGCCGGATTGTCGTCCGAGCTCAAATAGAGCCACCACCGGTCCGCGCCTGCCGTCAAGAACACGTAATTGCCGTTCTCGGGCGGAATGAAATAGCCCTCGATGGTGTCGAAGTAACCCCTCGTCGGATCCGCGACTGCATTGCGGCCCTCGCCGTTCGGAGGGTACTCCCAGGCCGTGAGGAGATCGGCACGATCCGGCTGGTTCGGGTACCGCGGATCGTTGAACAGATTCTGGGGATTGCCGCCGGCATTGTCGCTGATGTTGTCATATTTCTTGTGCCGCACCGTCCCGAACATGAACGCAAAGGTTCTGAATGTGGCCTGGCTATTGGCGGCAATGGTGTTGCCGCTGACCGACCGGTCCTTGACGTTATTCACCACCAAGGTGTAGCTCGTCCCCTCCGACTGCTTCGAGGTGGCCAGCACCACGGTTGCCCCGTTCACCGTCGCCGAGTTGATGGTCAGACCGGCAATCGCATAGTTGTCCTTGTTGCCGCCGCTCTCCACCGCCACCGGCTCGGAAAACGTCACCAAAACGCCCAGGAAGTCCGTGGTCCCTTGCGCCGAGATCAGCACCGGCGGCGTCGTGTCCTGGACCACCGTCAGCGTCGCCTCGTTCGAGGTCGCTGTCC
This sequence comes from Actinomycetes bacterium, assembly GCA_029779385.1. The sequence goes on from JAKPAQ010000147.1 coordinate 797, forward strand.
CCATCGTGTTGCTGACCTCGCACTTGTACTTGCTCTGGTTGTCGCTGAAGCTGACGCCCGTCAGGGTCAGCGTCGGACCCGTGGCGCCGTCAATGGGCGCGTTGTTCTTGTACCACTGAAAAGTCAGAGGCGCCGAACCGTCGAAGCCGATGGTAAACGTGGCGTTTGCACTCTCGTTGACAGTCTGATTCTGGGGATGCGACGTGATGGAAGGCCTCACGTCCGCGCCCTGGACCACGGTCGTCACGGTGAGATCG
>JAKPAQ010000601.1 GCA_029779385.1 Actinomycetes bacterium
GAGCCGAGTTGTCAGCGCCCATGACTAGGCTTGTTCACGCGATGACTCTGCCTTTTCCTGTTCCCTCCGCCCCCAAGCCTCAAGCAAGTTCTGGCCAAGGCTCCTTAGCCGTGCCACCGAGCATGCCAGCCGACGAAGAGACGCTCTTGTCTGGCCTAAACGACCCCCAACGCGAAGCGGTCATCCACCAAGGCGGACCGCTCTTGGTCGTTGCCGGTGCAGGTTCTGGCAAAACTCGGGTACTAACCCGGCGGATCGCTTGGATGATCGCCCAACGTGGAGTGCACCCCGGGTCGATCCTGGCAATCACCTTCACCAATAAGGCCGCGGCCGAAATGCGCGAGCGCGTAACCGACCTCGTTGGCCCGCGAGCACGGATGATGTGGGTTTCGACGTTCCACTCGGCCTGTGTTCGAATCTTGCGACGCGAGAGCAACGTGCTCGGGTTTACCTCGTCGTTTTCGATCTACGACGCGGCCGACTCAAAACGTTTAATGACGCTTGTCTGCCGCGACCTTGACCTAGACCCGAAGAAGGTGAATCCGCGCGGCGTCCTGAACTGGGTTTCGAATATGAAGAATGAACTGGTCGACCAGGACGAGGCCGCCAGCAAGGCCACAAATCAGACCGAAGAAACCTATGCGACTTGCTACGCCGAATATCAGCGCCGCCTGCGGGCCGCGAACGCGATGGACTTCGATGACTTGATCATGAACACCGTGCACCTATTCCAAGCTTGGCCCGAGGTGCGCGAAACCTATCGCCGGCGATTCGGCCACGTGCTCGTGGACGAATATCAAGACACGAACCATGCCCAGTACACGCTGATCAAGGAACTATGCGACCCCGAACACAATGTCGATGCCGACTTGATGGTCGTTGGCGATTCGGACCAGTCGATCTACGCTTTCCGCGGCGCAAACATCCGAAACATTCTTGAGTTCGAATCCGATTTCGCAAACGCAAGCACGATTTTGCTCGAACAGAATTACCGCTCAACTCAAAACATCTTGGCAGCGGCCAATGGCGTCATCAGCAAGAACCCTGGCCGACAGGCCAAGAACCTCTGGTCGGCAAACGGCGATGGGGCCAAACTCGTAGGTTACGTCGGCGACGACGAACGCGACGAAGCCCAGTTCGTGGCCGACGAGATCGACCGACTGACCGATGCGGGAATCACCAGCCCCAAAGACGTCGCCATTTTCTATCGGACGAACGCGCAATCTCGTGTTTTCGAGGAAGTGTTCATTCGCGTAGGCATGCCCTACCGGGTGATCGGCGGGGTGCGCTTCTACGAGCGCCGTGAAATCAAAGATGCGCTTGCGTACCTGAGGGTGTTAGTGAATCCGCGTGACGCCGTTTCGTTGCGCCGGATCCTCAACGAGCCCAAACGCGGGATAGGCGCTCGGGCCGAGTCCGCTGTTGAGCGGTTCAGCACTCGCCACGACATCAGTTTTTGGGAGGCGTTGACCCGCGTCGACGAGATCGACGAACTGGCGACGCGCTCGCGTACTGCCGTGCGCTCATTCACTCAAGTCATGTCCGAGTTAATGGAGCTGGCCGCAAGCGACGCCCCAGCCGATGGGGTGCTCGAGGCCGCGCTTACCAAGTCGGGCTATCTTGCCGCACTTGAGCAAAGCACCGATCCGCAAGATGAAACCCGAGTCGAAAACCTTGCCGAACTCGTAGCGGTCACTCGCGAGTTCGTCGCGGCCGCCGCCGACCTAACCGACGAAGACACCGACGCCGCCACCGATGCAGCCGAAGCCGAGCTACTCGATGAGCCGGCACTCGCGCCCGGTTCCTTAGCTGCTTTCTTAGAGCAGGTCGCTCTGGTGGCTGACGCCGATTCGCTACCCGCGGCCGGGGACGAAGTCGTGACCCTGATGACGCTGCATACGGCCAAGGGACTGGAGTTTGACACCGTGTTCCTGACCGGGCTTGAATACGGCGTATTCCCACATCTGCGCTCTATCGCGGACCCGAAGGAGCTGGCCGAAGAACGACGCTTGGCCTATGTGGGTATTACTCGGGCTCAGCAGCGGCTGTACCTAACCCGTGCGACCGTGCGGTCAGCGTGGGGTGCACCGTCGTACAACCCGCCATCTCGCTTCATCGACGAAATAAGTTCAGACCTGATCGATTGGCGCCGCCTTGGCCGTAACACTGCGCCTACCTCTGTAGTCACGTCCAAACCGACGCAGTTCAAGTCGACCACAGTTGCCGCGCGCTCGACTAAACGAATCGCTAAAGAGGTCTTGTCCCTCAGCCCAGGCGATCGGGTAACCCATGACAGTTTCGGTCTGGGGACGGTCGTGTCCGTTGAAGGTTCGGCGGAAAAGTCGGTTGCAAGTGTCGATTTCGGTTCCGCGGGAGTGAAACGTCTACTACTGCGGTACGCGCCGCTAGAGAAACTCTGAAGCCGAAGTTACGGCGTTACGCCGTGCGCAACTAGCGCGGCATATGGGTCAACCGGTCCGCCGCCGGCCGGATGCACTTCAAGGTGCAGGTGAGGTCCGGTCACGTTTCCGGTCGAACCGGTTGCACCAATCACATCGCCGGGAGCGAGTTTTTGTCCAACTCGAACCTGCACCGAACTCTGGTGGCAATACCAAATCTCAGTTCCATCAGCCAAGGTGATGATCGTCCGGTTGCCGTATGCGCCCTCGTAGCCCGCTGAGGTGACCGTGCCGGCGGCGACCGAAACGATCGTCGAGCCAGAAGGTCCAGCAAAGTCCAAGCCGGTGTGGGCGCCACTGCTCCACAGTCCGCCACCTTGGCCGTACCTAGCAGTGAGGCGGTAGCCAACTACTGGGATAACCCACTGGTTTCGAACAATCTCGTTTTGACGTTTTTGGGCAGAAGCTTGGATCGACGCGTTGTATTGCGCAATCGCCTTAGCCTTCTGTTGAGCCTGAACCGGTTTCTGGACGGCGAGTTCGCGGTCATAGTTGCGCGACACATCCACCGCATTCGTGGCGTTCTTGGTGCCAACGTAGTTCTGCGCCATCTCGGCGTCCTGACCGGCCAAGAAGCCAGCCTGGGAGGAAACCATTAGCGAACCGATAGCGGCAACCGCAATCGCAGCCGCGCCAGCAAAGGCAGTCACCCGGCCACGTACGGCTGACCGAGTCGCCACTCGGGCGCGGGCGCGGCGAGCACCCGTAATGCGACCGGCCGGAATCTCACCGATGGCGGGGAAAACAATGGTGTCCTCAGGGTCAGCCACAGCGACCAACGGCGCGGCCGGTGTTGGTTCAACCGCGCTAACCGTTTCAGGCTTTTGAACTGGCGTCGGAGCCTTTGCTCTACGACCGCCTGAGTACGTCTGGGTGCTCGGTTCGACCTCAATCGCTGACATCACGATCGTGGATTCAGAATCAGCATCAACCGGTCGGGGGGCGCGCCGGGAGCCAGGTTTCCGGGTCTCAGCGTCCGCGCCATGGGTCGATCGACCAATAACCGAGGGGTGATCGTCTTCGGCCATAGGTAGAACCTCCGGAGTTTGACGTTCGGACCTGACGATTCTACGTGACTCATGGGTAGCAACCGCAAGTCGGGGCTCTGCGCAACTGTCTGTTACCGCACCGATGGCAGAGCAAAGTCAACCCACAATTCGTCCATTAGATGAGCGTGATTCAAGTCACGTTTACCCATCCCATGGTCAAAGAAGCATATTCAGGCGAGTAGAGTCCAGAGGGCTTCGGCGAATCCTTTTGCGATCAAACCTGTAGCGATGGAGTCCCGATGCCCCACGTATCCAAACCACTAAGGACGTCACCGTGGACCTGATGGAATACCAGGCGAAGGAACTATTCGCCAAACACAATGTTGCAACCACCCTCGGCACCGTGGTAACCACGGCCGAAGAGGCCAAGGCTGCTGCCGAAGCGATTGGCGGCGTGACCGTCATCAAGGCGCAGGTTAAGGCCGGTGGCCGCGGCAAGGCCGGCGGCGTGAAGCTCGCCAAAACGCCCGACGAAGCTTTTGAGCACGCGTCGAACATCCTCGGCATGCAGATCAAGGGACTTACCGTTGGCCGCGTTCTGGTCACGCCTGCGACCCCGCCGCAAGAGGAGTACTACTTCAGCTTCCTGCTCGATCGCGCGAACCGTCAGTACCTTTGCATCGCCTCGGTCGAGGGCGGCGTCGAAATCGAAGAGGTCGCCAAGACCAACCCGGACGCAGTCAAGCAGATCGCAATCGATCCCGGCGCCGGTGTCGACGAAGCGAAGGCTCGCGCAATCGCGACC
>JAKPAQ010000602.1 GCA_029779385.1 Actinomycetes bacterium
TGGCCGCTGGCGAAGGCGGGTTCAGCTACTGCCTGTCCGAGCCCGAAGCCGGCTCGGATGCGGCCAACCAGAAGACCACCGCAGTTCGCGATGGCGACGACTGGATCATCAACGGCACGAAGCGTTGGATCACCAATGCCGGCGAGTCTGAGTTCTACACTGTGCTGACGCAGACCGACCCGGCCAAGCGCAGCAAGGGCATCACCGCGTTCGTGGTCGAAAAGTCCGATGAGGGCGTCTCGTTCGGTGCACCGGAAAAGAAGCTCGGCATCAAGGGTTCGCCTACTCGTGAGGTCTACTTCGACAACGTGCGCATCCCGGGCGACCGGATCATCGGTGAGGTTGGCGAAGGCTTCGCGATCGCGATGAAGACTCTCGACCACACTCGAGTAACGATTGCTGCGCAGGCTGTCGGTGTGGCTCAGGGCGCGCTCGATTACGCGCTCGGTTATATCCAGGAACGCAAGCAGTTCGGCAAGGCGATCGCCGACTTCCAGGGTCTGCAGTTCATGGTTGCCGACATGGGGATGAAGGTTGAGGCTGCCCGTCAACTCACTTATGCGGCCGCCGGTCGTTCTGAGCGAGGCGACAAGGATCTGACTTTCTTCGGCGCGGCTGCCAAGGCTTTTGCCTCAGACACGGCGATGCAAGTCACCACTGATGCAGTTCAGTTGCTTGGCGGCTACGGCTTCACTCGCGACTACCCGGTCGAGCGAATGATGCGCGACGCCAAGATCACCCAGATCTACGAAGGAACCAACCAGGTTCAGCGAATCGTGATGGCGCGTCAGTTGCTCGCTGGGATTCAGTCGACCCTCTGACACGCATTTGGGCCAAAATCCGGCGAGGGTTTCGATAGGTTGGGCAAATGCTCCGACGATTCGTCGCCCTTGTTTTGGCCAGTGGTCTGACCTTCGCGCTGGCCTCGTGCCGCTCACAGGAGAAGGAAGTTTCCGCGCCTGCCGGGGACGCTTTCTACACGCCGCCAAAGGATCTGAGCCAGTACCAGCACGGTGACCTGATTTGGTCCCGTGAGTCTGACAGCGACCTTGGTGATGGAAACTCCAATAACACGCTGGTGCTCTATGCCCAAGAAGGGCTCGGGAGAAAAACGGTCGGTACTTCCGGGTTCGTTTCGGTGCCCAAAGGTAAGGCGCCTGCTGGTGGTTGGCCGGTGGTGACGTGGGCGCACGGCACAACAGGTATTGCCGATCAGTGTGCGCCAACTCGATTGGATGTCAGCGCTGCGCCAGCCAACTCCGGCGCAGCGTTAACTGTTGGCCAACTGAACCGCTGGCTCGACGCCGGCTATGCCGTCGTCGGCACCGACTATGAAGGCCTAGGAACTCCAGGGGTGCACCCGTATTTGATCGGCTCGTCCGAGGGCAAGGCGGTGCTTGACATTGTCACCGCTGCCCGCGAGCTGAACCCTGATATCAGCAACCGAGTGCTGATCGCGGGGCATTCCCAAGGCGGGCATGCGGCGCTGTGGGCTTCGTCGCTGGCGCCGTTCTACGCGCGCGACCTAGACGTAGTCGGCACGCTCGCGATCGCCCCGCCGTCACACCTGTCGCTCGCGGCCGAGGTTGCGCTTTCTGGCGAAGTTAACGTGCCGGCCGGGTTTGTCGCGATGATTCTCACCGGCCTGGAAACTGCCTATCCGGGAAAGGTGCCAATCGCCGATCTGGTGAATGAGCGGGGTCAAAAACTAATGCCAAAGACGCTCGAGGCTTGTGCGACGGAGTTATTTGAGAAACAGAACTTTGGGCAAACACCGATGCACAAGATGGCTAAGCCGGGCGCCGACCCGACGCGAGTAAAAGACTTGCTTGACGCCAACGACCCGAGTTTCCCGACGATAAAGGGCCCAATCCTGATCGTTCAAGGAACTGCCGACAAGGTAGTGCCGATGATCCTGACCGACACGTTGGCGAAGGCCTATACGCAACGTGGTTTTGACGTCCAGTACACGAAATATCGCGGCGCCGAGCATTCGCCGGTGCTTGCCGTTGCAGCCAAACAAATGGACGCCTTCACGGCGTCGGCGTTTAGTGACAATTGAGTCGGACTTGGCCAGCGCTTTGGCCAAGTTGGCATCCCAAGGCCGCGAGCCAGGTGGCGGTTTTGCTGTCGTCACCGCCGACGGTAAAACCCATGAGGCGCTGATTGGTGAGCGCGTGGCCGGTGACCCATGGCGAAGCGACACCATGGCGATGACTTATTCGTGCGCCAAACCGCTGGCGGCGCTTACTGTTCTGACCGCGCTGGCCGATACTGAAACTTCACCAGATGAGTTCGTCGCCACGGTTTGGCCCGAATACGCCACCGGCGGCAAAGAGTCGACCAC
>JAKPAQ010000616.1 GCA_029779385.1 Actinomycetes bacterium
AGCGACGCGCTCGCGTCAGCGGGGATGACGAAACCACCGGTGAGCTCAATCGCACCAGCGGGAACGTTCACCGTCATCGTGTTGGTGTCCGGTGACGCCGCGGTTGTATCTCCGGCGTTGGCAGGCAGCGTCAGGTCAGCACCACCCGTGTACGAGGAGTACGCCAACACGATGTTGTCGCCGTTGAAGACACCGGTCGAATAGTCGCCGAGCGCCGCCCAAAGGCAGTAGCCGTCGCCGTTGACGTCACCGCCGATATCGATCGGTTGACCGTAGGCAGTTCCTGTCGCGGAAATGCCGAGTGACAAGACGCCACCAGCCGGTGGACTTCCACCGCCAGCAGGTTGGCACGATCCAGTGAGTGTCTGATTCGTCAAGGTCAGAGTCGCCGACGTGATGTTCAAAGCGGCTGGACCGAAATCCACGTTTGCAGTCTCAGAAGCGTCGAACTCAAACTGCATGGTCGACAAGTTCAAGTTAGCCGTTGCATTGAAATCGATGGTGTCGTTAAACAAGTTGGCCTGCGCCGCAACGGCAATTGCCACCGTGACATTTCCCGGTGTGCAGCCGCTAACTCCTTCGGCACACTGATTGGAAACGTTCGCAGTCATGGACGACACCGTCAGCTCATTGCCCACCGCCAGGTTGTTTACCGTCGCACCAATATCGACAGAAAGCTCGGAGTCCGAACCCGACGGCTTCTCTGAAACCGCGCCAGTGAAGTTCGACAAGGTGACGCCCGTACTACCAATCGCCCACGGTGTTCCCGAGTTGTTGACACTCAGCGACCAGTTGCCGACGCCTGTGTACGCGCCGGCCAGGTTGAACGTGTACGCGTTCGCACCCGAACCGACCGTCGCCTGAGCGCCCGCCAATGAGATCCCCTGGCCCTGCGTCCACGTCAGTGACGTGTTCTTGCTCAGTGCGAATCCGGACGAGAGCGGGCAGTCACCGGCTGCGTCGGGCGCCGAACAATTCATGGTGAAGGTGATCGAGTTCGATTGCCCCTTACTCAGGAAGAACGTTCCGCGGCCCGAGAACTCAATCTGATCTCCACCACTGGTCTGGAACAGTGCAATATTCGCTGCATTGACCTGTACATCGGATGGCCCGGCCGTGCTGAGCGTCAGATCGAAACTGACCGAACCACCCGATCCATCGGTGGCTGCAGACTCTTGAGTCAGGCTCAGTCGCGCACCAGTGACCTTGCCAGCTGACGTCGTCGGCTCCAGCGTCAGACTGCCCGAAGGACTCGACCATCCGGCAGGAACAGGAACGAAGCTCAACCACGGAACGCTAAATGTTCCGGTCCATGCACCCCATGCCCCCTTCGACTGCTTTGCGGTGACAGGTGTCGAGGTCGGCGGCGAGACGGTGAAGCTGGTTGGAACCCCTGCCGGTAGCGCAGAGGCGATCTTCGCCGGAAGCTCGAACGTCACGCTGGACAGCTTGACCGTGGAACCTGCTAACGAACCGTTGGCAGAACCGAATGTCGTTCCGTTGTAGCTGAATGTCGCGCCAGTGAATGACTGCTTCGAGGTTGACGTGCAGGGCGAAGGAGTCTGATAGCTGCTCGGAAGCGTCAAGCTCGAACCGTCGGC
>JAKPAQ010000626.1 GCA_029779385.1 Actinomycetes bacterium
GGCGCTATCGCCGGCCACTGCGACCAGATCGCCCCAGGCACCTTGGTCGCGAACCCACCGAAAGGCGTCGACGGCGTCGTGAACCGCAGCCGGGAATGGATGCTCGGGCGCGAGTCGGTAATCAACCGAAACCACCGCGAAGTCTGTGTGGGCGGCCAGGTAACGACATACCGAATCGGTTGAATCGAGACTTCCAACCACCCAACCACCACCGTGGAAGTAGGTGATCGCGCCCGCGGGCGGTTTGGAATCGTCGCCGAGATAGACGCGAGCGGCCAAGGCGCCGTCGCGGGTAGGGATCTGAATCTCGTCAATGCGGGCCACTTCGTCGCGCCCGCCGAAGATCCGTGCCTCCGCGTCGATCTGAGCTCGTGCCTCGGCAAGAGGCAAATCCTCAAAACTGCTCCCGGGCATCGCGTTCAATAGCCGCAGAGCCATTTGAACTTCAGTAAACAACTCTTGGCCGTCAATGCGAACTGGCCGTCCCGCGATCAGTCGTTGGGCTCGCTCGGGCAGCGCACCGAGCACTCGAAGTACTGCGCGTGTGGCTCCTTCTGCCACCGTCAACTCAGACATTTACGAATACTCAAGATCATCGCTCGAAGGCGGACTCGACGGAGTCTTTAGGACTTGCCACAGAGTTTCTGGAAAGCTTCGCCCTGTTTACCGAGTTCATCACCGATTTTTCCCAATTTCGTGGACGCATCGGTCAGTTTGGTCTGGTCGGTGCCAGCGTTGGCGCTCTCGTCCAACACTTTGGCGAAGTCTTTGAACGAGTCCGTCATGTTGTCGAATACCTCTTTGACTTCAGGGTTGTCGATCTTGCGCGACGACTTTTCGAGGTCTTTGGCAAGCTGGTCCACGGTCTTGGCCGAAGCGGCCGGATCAGTGGCATCGAGTGTCGTCAGTTGCTGCTCGGCCGCTTTGGTTTCGGCTCGGGCGATATCGCAAGCCTCGTCTACCGTTTGGCTGCTACCGCAGGCAGAAAGACTCAACGGCAACAGGGCTGCAGCAAGTACCACGGCAGACTTTCGAGCTATCACAACTATTCCTATCGGTTAGGTAGATGGGCGGCCAAACCCCTAGATCCTAGGGGTTGAACAGACCACTAGTGGGCTACTGCTTAGGCGCGTACCAAGCAGCGGTGCCGGGCTTTAGCGAATCGAGAGTCAACGATCCGAAGTCACCTAGGTCGAACTCGACTGCTTTCGATGTGTCTACAGATTTGGGCAAGTAGATCGTCGAGGTCGTAGGCACAAAATCCATCGTCGCGATCTTGCCGTCGATGGCAGAAACCTGAACGGTGACTTTCTGGCCCTCGGCAGTCACTTGGTTGACCACGGCTGGGTTTGTGCTGCTGCCGAAGGTGACGACGAATACTTCGCGATCGTCATTGCCCGCGATCACCCCAGAGACTACGTTTTGCGGGGGAGTTGCCCCCTCGGGCAGCCCCTTGAACGGCGTCGGGGTGGCTACTGGAGTGGGGGTTTCGTCGGTTCCGGGGTTGTCGCCGGATTTGCCGCAGGCGCTCAACGAAAGCGCGACTATAAGCGGGAGAATTGCAAGTTTGATGGTTCGTTGAACAAGCTTGTTCACGGGAGCTCCTAGGTGACGTTCAGACTGGAAGTAATCGTGTCACGAAGCGCGTCAACTGTTCGACATTTGAGCATTCGTGCATTTCAATGATTTCGGCGTAGTCGGTTGCCACCGAATCACCCAAGCCCCAACGTGAGTGGTGTTCGGGGTTCAACCAGAACGACCTCTTGGCCCGACCAGCGATCTCGTGGAGGGCATCGAAGCGTGGATTCTGATTGTTATTGCGTGCGTCCCCAAGGATGAGCACCGAGGTGCGCGGCCCGACTGCGTCCAAGAACTGATCGCGGAAATCGAGGAAGGCTTCGCCGTAGTCGCTGCTGGTGTGCCACTTGGTGATCCTGGCTTCGTTCCGGATCCGCGGCTCAATATCGTCACCGCCGCCAACGGCACCGTCGCGCACGATCGAGGTCACTTCGGCCATCGCGTTTACGAAAGCGAACACGCGAACCTTGCTGAACTGGGCACTCAACGCCTGAACGAGCAGCATCGTAAAACTCGAGAATCCCGCTACTGACCCGGACACGTCACAAATAAGCACCAGTTCGGGTCGGGTCGGGCGCGGTTTGGCAAAAATTGGGCGCATCGGCACCCCGCCGGTACCCATCGCCTTGCGCAACGTTCTACGCATGTCGATCTTGCCGCGACGCCTGCGCTTGCGCCTAGCCGAAAGCCTCGTCGCCAGGACCCGCGAAAGGGGCTTGACCGAGCGCCGAAGTTCTTCTAGTTGCTGGCGGTTCGCGCTCAAGAAATCGACTTGGTTGCGACCGGTGCGAACTGCATGGCGGGTGACAGTCTCGCGCCCACGCAATTCTGCTGACCTACGCCGCGCCTCGGCGGCGACCATCTCTTCGAATGCCGCTACCGCTTGGCGAATCTCATCGCGAGCAAGCCGATCGGTGAACTGGGTGCCAAGACCGTGCCCACCACCGCCGGAACCACCGCCCTGCATTGCCAGCGCGCCGGCAATGAGCGTTTGCGGTTGCAAGCGGTCGATCGTCTGGTAGCCCGACCAGCCGGCCGTGGCTGTGTCAGGCTGGCCTACGTTTCCTAGGAAATCTACTGCGATTTCAGCGATTTGTTGTAACGTCCGCAGGTCCCGATCGGCCAATGCCAACATCAGCAGTTCACGCAGGTCTGCTGTGCCGGTGATTTCCTCCATCGTCCGGGCGGCCTCAGGTACGCCTACGGTAGTTGGAAAAAACAGGTCGAAGGTCTGATCGAAAACGTCGCGTTGGCCGCCGCGTCGCACCAAAGCCGCAGCCAACCCTTCGCGCAGGAGTCCACGATCGGTCAGCCCAAGCACTTCAATGACCGCCGCCGCGTCAATCGACTCGCTCGGCCCAGCGTTGATTCCCTTGGACCGCAATGCGTCGACGAACTCGACCAGACGCGTTGCGACCGCTTGACTTCCTTGAGGTTGGGTGGTGGGCGCACTCATGACAAGA
>JAKPAQ010000641.1 GCA_029779385.1 Actinomycetes bacterium
TCAGCGGCCGGCCGTCGACACAAACCTGGCGCCACCGGTCAACGTCCTCAACGGTGATCAATTGGCCGTCAAACATTCGCGGCGCCGCCGAAAGCTCGACCCAAGCATCGTCACTGAGTTCGCGCACCACCTGGGTTTGGCCCGATGCCGGATCGACTCGCAGCACATGGCTCTGCTTTTGGTCGCGGCTCAAAACCTGAATGATCGGGTCGGCTTCGGTCGACCAGTTGACCCGAGCCAAGTATTCAAAGTTGGTGCGGTCCCAACTGATTTCGGTCCGGTCGCCGTCGAGGTCCAGGTGCCAAAGTGTCACGTCACTGTTCGTCGTGCCGGCCGCGGGATAGCGCTGCGGGTTCGCCGGGGTCGCCGGATTGGCCGGGTCGGCGATGAACCACGTCTGTACGTCGGCGTCGTCATAACGCTGCGCCAGCAGGGACTTGCCGTCCGGCGCCCACCAGAAGCCAACGAACCGGTCCATCTCCTCAGCTGCGATGAACTCGGCTCGACCCCACACCTGAGTATCGGTTTCGGGGGCTGCCAGCAACCGATCGACTCCAGCCAAGGACACCAAACGCAGTTCGCCAGAAGCGGTCGCGTAGGCGATCTGGTCGCCGGTCGGCGCGAACTTCGGATCGATCACCGAATCGGCCACCGCGAGTTCTTGGGTTTGGCGGGTCTGCAGGTCCAGCACGAACAGCCGACCCGAAAGCACGAAACAGGCGAACTTGCCTGAATCGTCGACGTCGTAGGAAACCAAGCCGCCGGCAGACTCGCGGCTACGTTCGCGTCGAGCCCGCTCATGGGCACTCAACTCCTCGCCTCGGCCGCCGAGAAGTTCGGCCGGATCGACCAGCAGCGACTCGCCGCCGGTAGCGACGTCGAACTGCCAAAGTTGACCGCTGCGAGTGACGCCGTCAGGGGTGCGAATGAACCGCACGGCCGAACCGTCTGGGGCGATCGTCAGGTTTCGGGGGATGCCCAAAGAGAAGCGCAGGGTGCGAGCGGCCAGCCGAGGATACGAAACGGTCATGCTCCCATCCTGACCTCTTTGGGCAGAACTCACTACATTGGGCGCATGAGTGCCGACCGCAGAATCATGTTCGTTCACGCGCATCCCGACGACGAGTCCATCACCAACGGGCTGGCGATGGCCAAATACGTCGCCGAAGGCGCCCACGTCACCCTCATTACCTGCACCCTCGGCGAACACGGCGAAGTGCTCGTGCCGGCGTTGGCGCACCTGGCGGCCGAGCACGACGACGAACTCGGCACGCATCGCCTCGGTGAGCTGACCGACGCGATGGCCATCCTTGGCATGACGGACTTTCGCAGGCTCGGCGGCGACGGCACCTACCGCGACTCGGCGATGGTGTGGGCCGAGGACGGAACGGCCGCGGCCACAGATGAAGTCGACCCGCGGGCGTTCTGGCGCGCCGACCTGACCGAAGCGGCCAACCACCTCGTGTCGGTGATTCGTGAAGTCCGGCCCCACGTTTTGGTCACCTATGACGAGTTCGGCAACTACGGCCACCCCGACCACATTCAAGCCAACCGAGTCGCTCACTACGCCCTAGCGCTGGCCGCCGCGCCAAGTTATCGCCGCGATCTCGGCGAAGCGTGGGACGTGGCGAAGGTGTACTGGATCGCAGAGTCGGCGTCGCGACTGCGGGCCGCGGCCGAACACTTCGAAGGCAACGGCCAAGAGTCGCCATTTGGTTTCGACCTGGCGAACCTGCCGCCGATGTTCGCCGAAGACGAAGACCTTTCCGCCGAGATCACCGCGCCAGAGCATGTCCAGGCCAAAATGGCGGCGATGAAAGCCCACGCCACCCAGATCACCGAAGACGGCATGTTTTTCGCGATGGGGATGGACTTGGCGGCGATCACTTGGGGGTCGGAGTACTTCCGCCTCGTCAAGGGTGAAGTTGGCCCGGTCGGGCCGAACGGCTTCGAAGCCGATCTGTTCGCTGGGTTGGCTTAGGAACGTCGAGCAGGCGTAGTTGGGCGCTGACAATTGCGCCAACGTAGGCTGTCTAGGTGGAAGAAGCAGTAGATCAGGCCGCATTTCGGGGCGCCTTGTCTCGGTTCGCCAGCGGCGTGACAGTCGTATCGACCGTGCACGACGGCGTTGACCACGCGATGACCGCCAGCGCATTCACCTCAGTCTCCCTCATCCCGCCACTGGTTCTGGTCTGCTCGAACAAAGGCAGTCGTTTCCACGAGGCCGTCAGCCAGACGGGCGTTTGGGCTGTCTCGGTGCTGGCCGAGGCCGGGCGGGAGGCTTCGGCTTGGTTCGCCCACCGCGGTCGGCCGCTGGAATCTCAGTTCGACAACATCGCCCACCATCGCAGCCCCGGCGGACTCGCGCTGCTTGACGATGGGCTGGCTTGGCTGGAGTGCACGACTGAGGTGGCGCACGACTCCGGCGATCACGTCATCATCGTCGGGCGGGTGAACTGGGCCAACTTTCGTGAGGCCGACGACGATCCGCTGCTCTACTACCGCTCCCACTACGGCACGATCGTGCGCCAAGACGAATCCGAAAAGACTGTTTATCGAGGTGAATCATGACCCGGCGCCGCTGGATTATTGCAGGGGTGGCTGGCGCGTTGGTGCTTTCGGCTTACCTAGTCGGCTACTTCATGACCGGGTCGCGGCTGCCGGCCTCGACCACGATCGCCGGGGTCGAGGTGGGCGGGCTGAGCCCGGCCGCCGCCGAACGCGCACTGGCCAGTGGCACTGAAGATCGGACAAAGAAGCCGATCGTGACTTCGCTGGGCGGCCAAGAGTTCGAAGTCGATCCGGCCAAGGCCGGCCTCAAACTCGACGTCGCCGCAAGTGTCGCTGCTGCCGGTGGCACGAGGTCGTGGGATCCGCGCGACATGTTCGCGTTGCTGTTCGGCGGCCACGACGAAGCGCCGGTAGTCACCGTCGACGAGAAGGCGATGTCCGCGGCAGTCGCGACCCTCGCCGAGACGGTCGACAAGCCAGTCGTCGAAGCTGAAATCACCTTCGAAACCAAGCCGGCCGTCAAAGCCGTCGCCCGCAAACCAGTGGCCGGCAATGAGGTGCCGCAGCAGAAGTTCGCTGACCGGATCCAGACGGCTTGGCTGATGACCGATCGAACGCTGCCGATCCCGGTCGAGCGCGTCCAGCCGAGCGTCGATCAGGCCGGGCTGGATCAGGCGATGACCCAAATCGCCGAACCGGCAATCTCGGCTCCAGTGGCATTGCAGGTCGGTGGCAAAACGCTCGAACTGCCGGTGACCGCCTATGCGCCAGCGTTGGCGGTCGTGGCCGCCAACGGCAAAATGGTCGCCAAGATTGACGCCAAAGACCTCGCCGGCCCGTTGACCAGTTCGACTACCGGGATCGGCTCGAAGGCCGTTGACGCCTCGTTCAAGTTCGAAAACGGAACTCCGGTCATCGTGCCGGGCAAGGCCGGCGTTGGCCTCGACCCGGCGTCGATGGCGGTCAAACTCATTCCGGTGCTGACGAAGTCCGCTCCGGAGCGCTCGATCACCATCAACGCCACCTCGGTGGAACCGGCATTCACCACCGCCGACGCTCAAGCACTCGGCATCAAAGAGAAAATCGGCGGGTTCACCACCAAGTTCCCCTACGCCGAATACCGAAACATCAACCAGTCCGAGGCAGCCCGTCGAATCAACGGCACCATCCTCAAGCCGGGCGAGACGTTCAGTTTCAACAAGATCGTCGGCGAGCGAACGGCCGCCAACGGCTTCGTGTCGGGGTTCGTGATCAACGGGGGAGTGTTCCGCGAAGAACTCGGCGGGGGAGTCTCCCAAGTGGCCACCACTGCCTACAACGCGGGATTTTTCTCCGGGCTCGTGGACGTCGAACACCACCCGCACGCCTTCTACATCGATCGCTACCCGGTAGGCCGAGAAGCGACCGTCTACTACGGTCACCTGGATTTGAGGTTCAAGAACCAGTACGACAACGGCCTAGTAATCCGCGCTTGGGTCGACAAGGCCACTCCTGGCACCTCAGGACGGATGAACGTCGAGATCTACGGCACGAAGGTTTATACGATCAAGGCGCGCACCGGACCTCGATACAACTTCAGGTCGCCGGGCACTCGCTACGACTCGACGGCCGCTTGCGTACCGCAGGGCCCGGTGGTCGGGTTCGATGTCGACTTCTACCGCGACTTCTACCAAAACGGCAAGAAGATCCGCACCGAGAAGTACACGGCCAACTATCAGGCTGCCGACCGCGTGATCTGCGCCAAGAAGCCCTAGTCGGTTCTCGTCGGTCGCCGAGGCGGCGCCTCGGGCACGATTTTCATTGCCAGCACGGTGCCTTTGGGCACGAACGCGACTTCGTCGGTTCGGCGCCTGATCGTTAGGCCCGTGTCGTCGGCGATCAGCACATGGCCGACCACATCTCGCACGTCGGCGCCGTCGCGAAAGCGCACCGAAACGCGCTTGCCCACCAGTTCCACCAGTCCACCGTCTCATGAGGCGAACCTGACGTGCGCCAGTTGGGCTGCAGGGGCGATACTTGACGACGAACCAAAAGGAGTATCCCCGTGACGTATGTGATTGCCCAACCGTGTGTTGACATCAAGGACCGTGCCTGTGTGGACGAGTGTCCGGTTGACTGCATCTATGAAGGCAACCGCATGCTTTACATCCACCCCGACGAGTGCGTCGACTGCGGGGCCTGTGAGCCCGTCTGCCCCGTCGAAGCGATCTTCTACGAAGACGACACCCCCGAGGAGTGG
>JAKPAQ010000016.1 GCA_029779385.1 Actinomycetes bacterium
ATAGTCCGTGGCTCGGGCGACTCACGTGGTTCGTGCTCGCCGTGCAGTCAGTCCTAATTGCCGGCTGGTTCCACGAGTCGCCGTATGAGTTGGTGGCCGTCTGCGGAGCAGGAGCCGCCGCGATCGTCAGCGCAGCGCTGATCAGGTCGCGACGGCTCCAACAAAACTAACTCATTTGTCCTTCGGTTCGATGGCGCGTGAGCGGCCCATCACGATGCTCGCACCGAACTTCATCACGCCCGGGAACAAGGTCGCGGCCTTCCACGCGATCTTGTTCAACCGGTTCTGTACGTGGATCTGGTAGCGGCGAAGCCACTCGTTACGACCCTTGAGCACGGTCCGGCCGGTGCGCCGGAAGGTGAGAGCGTGTAGGCCGTTGGCCCAACGCGGGTCATTGTCGACCTTCGCATCCCACTCTTCGACGATCTCCCAGCCTGGGTGACGGTCCATGAAGAGTTTGTGAGCACGCTGAACGACCGGCCAGGTGGCGTCGTCGACGAGCACTAGCGCCTCGTCGGCCAAGAGCGGCTCAACGACGGCCAAAGCTAGGTAGTGCGCCAGCAGGGTGTGTTCGCCGTCGTAGAAGTAAACGCCGACTGGACGGTCGATGATTCCTGGCTCGGCCATCAACTTGAAGCAGTCACCTTCGAGCAGACGGACGTCGGCGCCCTGGCCGTACTTGCCGAGGTTCGACATCAGTTCGGCCCTAGCCTCTTGGCCAGCCATGCCGAACTCCATGAAGTTCTCCATCGCGTAGAACACCTTGTCGGCGTTGTCGCGGATGGTGCCGCACATTGACCGGCCCTTGAAGGTGCCGACTTCGAGGTAGGCCTCATCGGCCGGCATCAGCTTCGCTGCGAGATTAAGCATCGCCAGTTCGTTTGACGAGGTGAACCCGACAACATCGGCCTTCACTTCGTCCCAATACGGGTCGATCGGGTCGGTGTCTTGCGGATCCCCGTGGAACAGGGTTGGTGCTTGAGCGAAGAATGCTTTGGTGTCCATAGTTGCCTTTCGTGCGGCGTTCAGCCTATATGTGGTTCGTCTTGCCATGCGTCACGCATCGCCGGAGCAAGCCAGGTCCAGATCATTGGTGCTGCTTCTTCAGAGAAATGCATCGCGTCCTGAAAAAGCTGGATGCCATTGAGTTCGGGCGCGAAACCTCGCTCACAACCGAGCGCACCATAAAGATCCAGGATCGGAACGTCGTTGTGCTCGGCCCAAGAAGTGAACCAGCCGTTCACAATAGTCGGATCTGCGAGATTTCTGGCGATTTCAGGGTTCTCTTCATACCAATCGGTGTCGAATGGCAGGTTGCCTAAATCTCGAGCCGACATTTCTCGACAGGGCAAGGTCGCCAGTTGAACCTGTTGAACTCCGGCGTCCTTGGCATCTGAGAGCAACAGGTCGAGTTGCTCCTCGACCATTTCGCGATAGCCGTCGTCGCCAATCTTGAAAACCGCGCCGTCTTCTTTTTGGTGGGCCACGGCAAGGTCAGAACCCACCATTAGGACGAGGGCCTCGGTATTCGCGTTCTTCAATCTCTTCTCAAGATTTGCTCGACCGTCTCTACACTTCGCTCCGACCGGTTCTTGGTATTCCGGCGCCCAGTACGTCGCCAATGGCAGCAGCCCGCAGCCTTCGATTGCCATATTCTGCAGATTTATGTCGGAGTAGACCTCGCTCGGGAAACGCTCAGCCAAGTAGTACGGGACCGAATCGCCATACATTGCAGCATTGAAAGCCTCATCTGTCGGCACATACTTTTCTGTGTCCTCAACGAGGTTCGGCACCCGGCCGGCCGCGATGTCCTCCTGCACAGTCGGCACTCGCCCAACAGCGACGGCAGCGAACACCACTGCGAACACCGAGCCTGCAGCCAGCATCCTGGCGCGAGAGCGCGTGCCAACCAACGATTTCAGTCCGCCGAGCATCACCGGAAGTTCAAGTAGGTGAAAACTGACCACTGCGAAAACAAAGGTCGCTAGCGAGCCGATTGTCAGCGTCTGCCACATGTTTAGGTCGGGTAGATACCGATCCAGCCAAAGCTTTACTGGCCAATGCCACAGGTAGAGGCCGTATGTCAAGATTCCCAGATACACCAACGGCGTGCTGGTGAAAATCTTTCTGAAAATGCCGGGGCCGATCTCGACCGAAGCCGCCAGCCCAACAGCCGCAAGCAGCGAGAACGCCAGCATGCCGCCAGACTCAAACATGAACGGCGCCAGCGGCTTCAGCATGAAGAACGAAGTCAAGAAGACAGCCGAGGCGAACCAAGTGATGAGAGTGGCGGTTCGCTGGGACATCGGCGGAGGACGGTTACCAAAACGATCGGGCCCGATCGCAAATGCGACTGCCATACCGGACAGCAGCGACTGAACGCGCGTATCCGTGCCGTAGTAGACGTGCGCTTGCGCCTCGGTTGTAGAAACACCGACTTTGGCTGCGGCGATCGCGGAGGCGGTTGCAAGCGCAACGACGATGGCGACCCGCAACTTCCTAGAGCCGACGTTCTTTATCAGCCAGGCAACAAGAAAAGGCGCGACCACGTAAAACTGTTCCTCAACCGAAAGCGTCCAAACGTGGCGGAAGTACGACGGGTTAGCGAACTCGACGAAGTACTGGTCGGCGTCCCGAATTAGTCGCCAGTTCATGACGAACGCAAGTGTGGCGAGGATGTCGCCTTTCATCGGTCGCCGGACGGCATTATCAGCGAAAAAGTATGCCCAACCCGCGATAACTGCGATCATCAGGAACAGCGCAGGCAGTAGCCGCCGAGCACGTCGCCGGTAGAACTCGATGTAGTCGATCCTGCCTTGGCGAGCGTTCTCTTTGAGCATGATCATTACGATCACGTAGCCCGAGAACACGAAAAAGATGCTCAGGCCGATCCAAGCGCCCTGCAGAGCGCTCACCCCAAAGTGGTAGAGCATCAGGATGATTACCGATAAACCACGAACCCCGTCGAGTGTCGCACTTCGACTGCCCTGGCTCGTTGCGAGCATTTCGGAGAGTTTCATTTGCCCTCCTGCTCTCGAATAAAGGTGTCCCGAACTTCAGGTGCCAACCATGACCACACCATCGCCGAACCGGCCGGGCTGAAATGCATCTCGTCTAGGTAGATGTCGAATCCTCCCCTAGTTGGTTTGAATCCGGACTTACACCCCATCGCCGAGTACAAATCTAGAACCGGCACGCCGTTCTTGACGGCCCAATCTTCTAGGAACTTATTCAGTTCAATCGGGTTGTTCATCTGGTCAACCACGTCTGGGTTTGCCTCCATGTACGCGATTGCGTCATCTCGAATGTCGTCGGAAAAATCCGCACCAGTTACTTTTCGACATGGCACAGTCGCAAGTTGGAACGTTGCCCCTGCGTCGCGCGTCTGCTCTAGCAAGGAATCGAGCGAGTCGGTCATCTTTTCCTGATGTTCTGGCGACATCGCGTCAAACAGGTTTCCTTCGTGATCCCAGTGTGGCAACGACGAGAACTGCGCCCCCATAAACAGCACCGTGTCGATTCCGCGTTCGCTGATGCGCTGGCCGAGTTCGGCCTTGCCGATCGGGCACGGTTCAAGAGGAGCGGTCGGGCCGCTGTTGAACAGCGTTGGAGTCCAATCGGTCAGGTCACAGCCGTTGTCGCCAAGTTGGTCGAAAGTCAGATCCGGGTAGGCCTTGGGCGGGACGTCTCTGACCAGACCAACTGATACTGAGTCACCGAATACGCCGACAGTGAGGTCTTTGTCACCGGGCACATACTTAGGGGTTCCTGCCACCAGCGGTGGCACCTTGGCGTAGTCCAGCGGCGGGGCGGGCGGCACCCGGCCCAGACCGAAAGCTAGGGCAAGCACACCGACAGTCGCGGCCATCGCAAGCAA
>JAKPAQ010000023.1 GCA_029779385.1 Actinomycetes bacterium
ATCGTCGCGCTCGTGACTGGGGTTACCTCATGTTTGTTGGTGACCTTGTATGTCCGGAATCTGTTTGCCGAATCTTCGGTCTACGGCGTATTGGCGACCCCGATCGCACTCATGGTCTATGCCTTGGTCGTGAGTTTCACGGTTCTCCTTGGAGCCGCCGTCAACGCAGTGCTGGGTGACCGCGAGATTTTCGCACCCGACAACAACCCCCACCTGCACTTCCGGCGATCCACCAAAATCGTTGAACAGCTCGCACCAAATCCGGACTCTCAGTCGGGAGCCGCGGGGCAGTAGGGCCGTGTCCGCAGGGGCATCCGCATCGGAATTGTCACTGGCACGTGCGACGCTTGGAGCGATGAGCCGCGAGCAGTTGGAACGAACTGGTGTGTTGCCTGCGATTGGCAGCGACGACACCGGTTGTAACGTGCTGCATGTCGATATGGATGCCTTCTTCGCCGAGGTCGAATTGCGTGACCGTCCCGAGTTGAAGGGCCAGCCGGTCATTGTGGGTCGCCGCAACGGGCGAGGGGTCGTCGTTTCGGCGACGTATGAGGCGCGCGCTGCTGGTGTTCATTCAGCAATGCCCATGGGTCGGGCAATCCGGGCGTGTCCGCAAGCCACGATTATCGAGCCGTCCCGCGGGAAGTACTTGGCTGCGAGTCGCGAGGTGATGTCGATCCTGAACGACGTCAGCGCCCAGGTCGACGAGGTGTCGATCGACGAAGCGTTCCTCGACGTGTCGGGGGCTCGGCGAACGCTTGGATCACCCCGGGACGTTGCGGTTGCGATCCGTTCTCGAATGCAGTCCTCGTTGCGTCTGCCGTGTTCCGTTGGGGTGGGCACGGTGACGATGGTCGCCAAGATCGCCTCGACAATGGCAAAACCGGACGGTCTGTTGGTAGTCCCGGCGGCCGATACAGTCCGGTTCCTGCACTCGTTGCCCGTCGGTCGGCTCTGGGGAGTGGGGGACAAGACGGTGAAGTCTCTCGCAGCGATTGGTGTGTATTCGGTTGCGGACCTCGCCGCGCTCCCGCCGCAGCGCCTGTCCCATGCGGTGGGTCGGGCTAGCGCGGCACGCCTGATGGCGCTGGCAGCCGGGCAGGAAATCCGGCCAGTTGCTGGGCGAGTGGCCGAGAAATCGATCGGGTCTGAACACACTTTCGACATTGACGTGACCTCGCTAGCCGAACTTGAGAAGTCGATTCGCCTTGAGGTCGAGGAGATCACGCGCCGGGCCAGAAGTGCAGGCCTGACTGCGAGCACCGTGACCGTCAAGGTCCGATTTGAGGACTTCAGGACGACGGATAGGTCCCACACAATGTCCGCACCCGCTGATTCCGCGTCCACGGTATTTGCGGTAGCGCGCGACCTCCTGCGCCAATCGGTACCGGCAGGGGCGGCAGTGCGCCTGGTGGGCGTCCGACTGAGTGGATTATCCGAGGTGAGGGAAACCGGCCACCAATTGAGTTTTGATGAAGGGGCAGAGGCCCACGTCATCGCCGAAGAGACCGTCGACCAGATCATCGCCAGATTCGGTCCGACGGCCCTCCAACGGGCTAGTTTGATCAGACAAAAAGAATAATTTTGGTCGCTCTTAGTCACCAGTGGCTTTCCAGGGTGACTCCAGATGCCTATGCTGGTTCCAGGTCGGTATCGTTTGCGCTGTGTGTACCGGCCGTACACGCATCAATCTGTCGACCCGAATGACTGTGGCACTGCCACAGTCGCCGC
>JAKPAQ010000051.1 GCA_029779385.1 Actinomycetes bacterium
AGCGAAGTGTGCAGGATGTCGGGAAAAATATCGGCCTCACGCAGGAGTTCAGGCGCACGCAGCGCCTCTTGGACTCCCTGCTCGTTGAGGTCGACATCGACCCAACCGGTGAACAGGTTCTTCGCATTCCACTCGCTGTGACCGTGTCGCAGCAGGACCAAGGTGCTCATGGCCCAAGCCTAATGCTGCGCCGAGATCTCCTGCAGAGCGCGTAGGTAGTCGTCTTGGGAGTGAACTCCAGCGATCGTGTGAGTCGCCTCTACGACAACGAATGGGGCATGTTCGGCCCCAATCGCGGCCGCGGTTTCGCGTTGATCTCGGACTTCGGACTCGAACTCGGGGCTGGCGAGCAGCGCCTCGGCCGTCTCAAGTTCGAGTCCGGCCAGTGCCGCCCTACTGGCGAGCACGAAATCGTCGGCGATGTCGGCGCCTTCTAGGAAGTGCGCCCGCCAGAGTTCGAACAGTAGGTCGCGCTGGATTTCCGGACTGACCGACCGAGCCCAGGTAAGCACTCGCCAAGCGTCGGTTGAATCTGCCGCGACAACGTCTTCTAGGTTCAAGTCGATCCCGCTGATTCGCGCAGCCGAAACGACATCTACTGCGCCAGGATCAGGCGTGAAAGTGGCCGCCCGGTAGGAGATGTCGATCGCTTGGCCGGTAACGATCGAATACAAAGCCGCGGCGCGCTCAAAGCGAACGGACCCCACATACGACCAGGCATCGGTCACGTCGGCAAAAACGATGGCTTTCACGGCGCCAACGTTACGGCCACGACCAAAGCCGGTTCAATCCGTCGGGCGCAGGTGCTCGAAGGCCTTTAGATTCGCGGTGGATTCGCCCCGCGACTCGCGCCATTGCCATTCCTTACGGATCGATGAGGCGAAGCCAAGTTCGAGAATCGTGTTGAAAGACTCGTCCGCGTAGGTGAGCACCGACCCAAGCAACCGATCGAGTTCGGCCGGAGTCACCGAATCGAGCGGCAACCGTCCGTCAAGGTAAATATCGCCGGCCGAATCGACCGCGAATGCCACCGCATAAAGTTTCAGGTTCTTTTCCAGTAGCCAGCGGTAGACCGCAGCGTGGTTCTCGTCTGGATTGCGCGCGACGAATGCGTGGACGCTAAGCGCATGCGGCCCAACCTCTAGGCGGCACGTCGTTTTGAGCTTCCGGACACCAGGCAGTTCGACTTCAAAAACCGATTCACCGTGTCGCGTGAACTCCAGTCCGGCCGCGGTTAGGGTCGACGCGATCGTTTCTTGCGCCGTCATCATCGACTCGACTCACGCTCTTGGCTGTTACTACGCATTGCCGCTTGATAGACCTCCAAGGTCCGGTCTGCGGTCGCGCTCCAACCGAATGACTCGGCGTGCCGGACGGCTTTTTCGCCCACCTCAGCGCGTAGTACCGCATCGGTCAGATATGGCCGGATCGCTTGGGCATAGTCGGCCGGGTCGTGCCCGTCGACCAAGGTCCCGGTCACTTGGTCAACGACCGCCGTCGTTAGTCCGCCGACGGCCGCGGCAACTACTGGCGTGCCGCAGGCTTGAGCCTCGATTGCTACCAGCCCGAATGACTCGTTGTACGACGGCACGCACACTACGGCCGCCCGCGAATACCAGTCGGCCAGTTCAGCTTGAGTGACTGTTGGCACGAATTCGACTCGGTCGCCGATCCCAAGTTCGGCGGCCAGATCGGCCAGTTCGGTCGGGCGGTCAAGACCACTACCTGAAGCGCCACCAATGATCGCCACGCGGTGTGGAACTTCAAGCAATGCCGAGGCGCGCAGCACGATGTCAGGTGCCTTCAGTGGCTGGATGCGGCCAGCGAACACAATCAGCGGCGGTTCGGCTGCCTCGTTGGAACGGGAAAACACGTCAAGATCTACCCCTGGGTGGACGACATCGACTCGATTGGGGTCTGCGTCATAAAGGTTTACGAGCTCACGGCGTTCCTCGCTCGTATTGGCGATCAACCGATCAGCGAGTCGGACGATCTCTTCCTCGCCGGCGAGCCGACCGACCGGTTCGGGTCGATCGCCGTCGGCAAGTGCCGCGTTTTTGACTTTGGCCATTGTGTGCATCGAGTGAACCAGTGGCACACCCCAGCGTTCGCGCAGCACCGTGCCCACCTGCCCCGACAGCCAATAGTGGGAGTGGATGAGGTCGAAGTAGCCGGGCTCATGATTGGCCTCCACTCTCAGCACATCACGAACGAAGGAACACATCTGACTGGGCAGGTCGTCTTTCGCCAAACCTTCGAACGGGCCGGCAGCGACGTGGTGGACCCTAATCCCGTCGGCCGGGTCGACCACGGGGTCTAGGTGCCTAGAAGTCGCGCGGGTGAAGATCTCCACTTCGATGCCGCGGGCAGCAAGTCGACGCGACAACTCAAGTACGTAAACGTTCATGCCACCGGCGTCGCCGGTGCCGGGTTGGTCCAGCGGCGAGGTGTGCGCTGACAGCATCGCCACTCGCTTGATCTGACCCATATGCCCCATTCTGACACGCAGACGCACATTCGGTGTCCGCGAGCGCCACCTGAGACGATGTCGACATGAGCACTTCTGAAGCCCGAAAGACTGCCGTCGTGACCGGGGCCAGCAGCGGCATCGGCGCGGCCACCGCGCGCGCCCTAGCTGAGGCCGGGTACTCGGTGTTCGTGGCCGCCAGGCGAGCCGAGCGACTTGAAGCTCTGGCCGCCGAAATCGGCGCTACCGCAGTTCAATGCGACATCACCGATCCGGAGTCGGTGTCGGCCTTGGCGCAAACAGTGGGTGGTCGTCTCGACGTGCTGGTCAACAACGCAGGCGGTGCGCTTGGCTTGGACCCGGTGGCCGAGGCCAATTTGGACGACTGGCGCTGGATGTATGAAACGAACGTGCTGGGCACGGTTTCGGTAACGAAGGCGCTCACGCCAGCGCTGATCGCCTCTGGCGCCGGCGTAATCATCAACGTCGGTTCCACCGCCGGTCACATCACCTATGAGGGCGGCGGCGGTTACACCGCGGCCAAGCATGCGTTGGCCGCAGTGACTGAAACGCTACGACTGGAACTGAACGGTCAACCGGTACGAATCACCGAGATAGCCCCCGGCATGGTCAAGACCGAAGAGTTCAGTCTCACCCGGTTCGCCGGCGACCAGGGCCGAGCCGACTCGGTATATGCCGGAGTGGCAGAGCCGCTCGTGGCCGAAGACATCGCCGATGCGATCTGTTGGGTGGCGACCCGGCCGAGCCACGTCGACATCGACCTTATGGTCATAAAGCCGGTGGCCCAAGCCGCGCAGCACAAGGTCGACCGCCGGGGCTGACCTTGCGCTGCGGGCCTTGGCCCGACTCGGACGAAATCAGTTGGCCGCAGGCGAGGTCGCCGGAGCCTTCTTCGCTACCGGAGCCTTCTTCGCAACAGCTGCCTTCTTGACCGGAGCCTTCTTCGCAACAGCTGCCTTCTTGACCGGAGCCTTCTTCGCAACAGGCGCCGTCTTGGCTGGAGCCCGCTTGACCGGAGCCTTCTTCGCTACCGGCGCGGCCTTAGCCGGAGCCCGCTTGACTGGAGCCTTCTTGGCTGCGGTCGATCCCGTTGCCGGCGTCAGCGGCGCCGAAGCTTTTTCTGCAGGTTGCGACGTCGGGGACTTCAATCCGCTCTTAATTGCTTCACTAAGTTCAAATTTGAGTTTGGAAATTGTGGCAGTCAATTCATCAATCTGCTTGGCCGACGACGCCAACACGCTTGCCAACTCTTCCTTAAGCTTCGCTGCTTCCTTGCGCGCTGCTTTGGTCGCCTTGTCAACTTGCTTAGAAGTATCTTTTTCGGCGGACTTCCGCGCCTTCTTAAGCTCGGACTCAGCGCTTTTACTCGCCTTTTTGAGTTGAGACTTCAGGTCTTTGACCTTCGACTCGAGTTTCTTCTCAGTCTTGCTCTTACCCATTGCGGAGTTCCTCTCGGTTTTCGCCAACGACGACGGTTTCAGCCTAGCGAGCAACTGGAGCAGATTCATAGTCGCGGCAACACGGCAAGGACTTGGCCGAGCAAGCTGGGTGCTCAAACTCATCCGAACCGTTAGGCGACGAGTGGCCGGTATCTGGTGTTTCTGATCGGTGTTTGTTTTCCGGGCGGGTAGAAGTCTGGTCTCTTGTCTCTGGGGTTGAGTTCGATTCGCCAACCCGAATGGTGGATTTGTCTGTGGTGGTGGCCGCAGAGCAGGACTCCGTTGTCCAGATCGGTTGTTCCGTCGTGGAGCCAGGATTTGATGTGGTGGGTTTCGGTCCAGCCTGGTGGCCGGTCACAGTCTGGGAACGCACAACCGAGATCCCTATGGGCGAGGGCCCGTCGTTGGGCCGGGCTGTGGAGTCGCTGGGTGCGACCAAGGTCTAAGACCTGCGATTCGCTGCCGAGCACTGCCGGCAGTACCCCGGTACCGCAGGCGAGTTGGCGTAACTGGCCGGCCGAGACTCGCGTGCCGTGCTCGGTAACCCCGGCAGCATCGCAACGGCCACGCAGGGAGTCTTCAGAAATCGTGATCATGAGGGTGGCGGCGACGCCGCCGTGGTTCCCGAACTCACCGGTCGGCAAATGCCGCAGCAGGTCCGCAAACGCATTCCCGGCCCGTTCCTTGTAGGAAGGCGGCGAATCTAGGGTCGCGTCTTCGAAAGTCAGCTCACCGGTGTCGGTGTCGAGCACTGAGTTGCGCCTGCGTGGACTGGTTTTTGCTTCTAACGCAGAACGCAGCATGTCGGCGGTCAACGCGTCCAACGTGAAGCCACCTTTGACCATCCCAGCCTCATCGGGGCGAGTCATCCAAAACTCGGCCGCCTGGACCGCTACTTCTTCCTGGCGAACCAGCTCTTGGTTTTCGATCCGGTCGGCACGTTCACGATCCACGACCTCAACGGCACGGCGGGCCTTGTGCTGGAGTTGTTCCAGCAGCATGCCTGGCGCGGCCTCAGCCAAATCAGTCTCAACCGCTGAACGCTCGGCCGCCGAAAGGTCAATCGGCAGGTCGTCGAGTGCTTTCGCAACCACGGCGGCCTTTTCGGTACTCATCCCCGGTTTCGACAATTGTTCAGCCAGTACCGGCAACTCGTCGAGTTGCGCAGCGAGCTTCAGATGCCGCGCCGCACCCCGACGAGAAAGCCCGGCCTCCGCCGCAACGAGCGACGCCATCGACCCCGCACCGGCAGCCTTGTGCGCATCCTTGCGTGCCGCAGCAGAAGTCAACGCGAACTGCAGACGCTGCGCCCGACTAATAATCGACTGCACCGTCTTCGACGCGGAAACCAGCTCCGCCGGACCAAGCGAATCAAGGTCAACCGCGAGAGCCGCATCAAACACGCCAATCCCGCCGCTGAGGTGCTCGATCGCCGTCGCCATAACCCAAACCTAATAGAACAGATGTTCGAGGTCAATAGGTTATTCACACTCTTTTTAGAAAACATCTCGGCCGCGAGGACGTATCGGCGCGGTGGCAAAACGCAAGTCGCAGCAAATGCCCGGGCCGGCAAACGCGAGTAGCATCAGCAGGAGCGACCAACACCCCCGGCCGCTACACCGATTCGGGCCGCGGCGACAACCTTGCCGAGCCTAGGAAGAAGGAACCATGACTGACACCTCCAGCGAACTCAGCTGCTTTGGCAGCGGACACGAACAAGTTGTTTTCTGCCACGACCAAGCATCCGGCTTAAAGGCAATCATCGGGCTCTACTCGACTGCATTGGGCCCCGGTCTTGGCGGCACTCGGTTCTATCCCTACGCCAGCGAAGCCGCCGCCCTAGCCGACGTGCTGAATCTTAGTCGCGGCATGGCCTACAAAAACGCCCTCGCCGGACTTGATCTAGGTGGCGGCAAAGCAGTCATCATCGGCGACCCGAAGAAGGACAAGAACGAGGCGATGCTGCGCGCCTACGGCCGCTTCGTGCAGTCGCTGGCGGGCCGCTACTACACCGCCTGCGACGTTGGCACCTTCAGCCCCGACATGGACGTCATCGCCCGCGAATGCGACTACGTCACCGGCCGTACCGTCGAACACGGCGGGGCGGGAGACTCCAGCGTCCTCACCGCCTTCGGCGTCCACCAAGGGATGCGAGCAGCAGCACAGTTCACCTGGGGTACCGCGGACCTAGCGGGCAAACGAGTCGGCGTTGCCGGCGTCGGAAAAGTCGGCAAACACCTAGTGCGGCACTTGCTCGACGAAGACGCTCAAGTAGTAATCACCGACGTTGACACCGAGGCGATCGACCGACTGCGCGCTAGTGGCGCGAACGTCGAAGTAGCCCCCTCGACCGAGGCCCTCATCGCAGCTGACCTCGACGTGTATGCGCCCTGCGCGCTCGGCGGCGCCCTCAATGAAACGTCGTTGCAGACCCTGACCGCGAAGGTGGTCGCCGGCGCGGCGAACAACCAACTGGCCAATGACGGGATCGGCAAGCTGCTCACCGACCGCGGCATTGTTTATGCGCCGGACTATTGCGTGAACTC
Source organism: Actinomycetes bacterium (assembly GCA_029779385.1). The sequence continues at coordinate 6,474 of JAKPAQ010000051.1, forward strand.
CGGTGGCGTGATCCAAGTGGCCGACGAACTCGAACCTGACGGGTTCAACTTCGAACGCGCAAAGAACCGGGCGCTGTCGATCTTTGATACGACCTTGGCCGTTCTAGAACGAGCGGCGACCGAGTCGATCACGACGGCCGAAGCCGCAGATCGTCAGGCTGAACAGCGAATGGATCAGATCGGGCGACTGGCACAAATCCGTCTGCCCTGATCGATTAGCTGAGTGCAACTGCCAGCGTCAACTGGCAGCAGGGTCCTCTAACTGTTTCGCAAGATCAGCGTACTGATCTGGAATCGGCTCACCGGACTCACCATGGAGCTCCCTTTCGAGATCACCGAAATCGGTGTCGAAAGACCGGTATTTGAGATCGCGAGCGACCTTGGTCTGCTTCGCTTTGGCACGGCCGCGGCCCATAAGGCTCGACCCCCTCGCACTAAGTAGTCGTATATCGTGCCACCCAGCGTACCGAAAGGTTCCCAGAATGCATCACTTGGCCCCGCCTCGGCGTGTGGCCGCGGCGGATACACCGTGAAAAATCAGCGTCAGCTAAGGGTTACTGACCCACTCGGACCAAATTTATCGGCCGCGCCGACCTCACCAATGACCCAAGAATCGACACCCTGAGCTGTCAAGAAAGCCACGGCCGCATCGGCGGCTTCGGCCGCAACGACTGCGACCATGCCAACGCCCATGTTGAGCGCCTGGTCGAGGTGCTGTTGACTTACCTGGCCGACCTCGCCAACGACCGAGAAAACGGCCGGCGGAGTCCACGAGGAACGGTCGAGCCTGACCGAAACGCCTGCTGGCACGACCCGCTCAAGGTTCGCCGCCAAACCGCCGCCGGTGACGTGCGACATCGCGTGTACCTCAACTGCGTCAGCCAACGCCAGACACGGCTTGGTGTAGAGCCGAGTCGGGGTGAGCAGTTCCTCACCGAGAGTCTTGCCGAACTCGGCGACCTCGCGGTCCAGCTCCCAGCCGGCGATGTCGAAGAAAACCTTGCGAACCAGCGAATAGCCGTTCGAGTGCAACCCCGAAGAGGCCATCGCCACTACGACATCGCCCTCGCGAACCAAATCGGCACCAAGC
>JAKPAQ010000075.1 GCA_029779385.1 Actinomycetes bacterium
CGGGGAACGCACAACCGAGGTCTCGGTGGGCGAGGGCCCTGCGTTGGGCCGGCGAGTGGAGTCGCTGGGTGCGCCCAAGGTCCAGGACCTGCGATTCGCTGCCTAGTAGGGCTGGCAGGACGCCGGCACCGCAGGCGAGTTGTCGTAGTTGGCCGGCGGAGATTCGCGTGCCGTGCTCAGTAACCCCAGCTTGGTCGCAGCGGCCACGCAGCGAGTCTTCAGAAACCGTGATCATGAGGGTAGCGGCGACGCCGCCGTGGTTGCCGAACTCGCCGGTCGGCAAATGCCGCAGCAGGTCAGCGAACGCATTCCCGGCCCGCTCCTTATAGGACGGCGGCGTATCGAGGGTCGCGTCTTCGAAATTCAGTTCACCGGTGTCGGTGTCGAGCACTGAGTTGCGGCGCCGTGGACTGGTCTTCGCCTCTAAAGCAGACCGCAGCATGTCGGCAGTCAACGCATCAACTGTGAAGCCGCCTTTGACCATCCCAGCCTCATCAGGTCGGGTCATCCAGAACTCGGCCGCCTGGACCGCGGTTTCTTCTTGGCGAACCAACTCTTGGTTTTCGATCTGGTCGGCGCGCTCGCGGTCAACGACCTCAACAGCGCGCCGGGCTTTGTGTTGGAGTTGCTCCAGGAGCATGCCTGGCGCGGCCTCAGCTAGATCAGTCTCGACCACGGAGCGTTCAGCCGCCGACAAATCAATCGGCAGGTCATCCAACGCTTTGGCGACCACGGCAGCCTTGTCGGTACTCATCCCCGGTTTAGAGAGTTGACCGGCCAACACCGGCGCCTCATCGAGTTGCGCCGCAAGCTTCAAATGCCGCGCCGCGCCCCGCCGCGAAAGCCCAGCCTCCGCGGCAACCAGCGACGCCATCGACCCGGCCCCAGCCGCCTTGTGTGCGTCTTTGCGCGCACCAGCAGAAGTCAACGCTAAACACATCGCTTGCGCCGCTCGAACAATCGCCTGACCATGAGCAGCAAACCGAACCAACTCCTCGGCAGAAAGGGAATCCAGATCCGCAGCCCGCACCGCATCAAGCGACTCGGGGGCGCCGCTCAGCCACGATTCGGCGAGCCGCGGATCTGTGTTCATAACTCAAATATACTAGAACATACGTTCGAAGTAAATAGCGAAAGGCAACAATTTGCTGAATTTTTCGCAACGACTGAGCGGTTCGGGCGACCCGGTTTGGGTGAACGGTCACCGACCGGGTAATATCGTTCTGGTTCTAAGGGGCATTGGCGCAGTTGGTAGCGCGCTTCCATGGCATGGAAGAGGTCAGGAGTTCGAATCTCCTATGCTCCACCAAACAAAGGCGATGTGAAGATCACATCGCCTTCTCGCAATTTTGGCCGGACTACTCGGTGGGGGCAAGCGAATGTGGGAACTGCTGGGCTCTTGGGCCTTCATCTGGGTATTGGTCGTCGCTGTTGCGATTGTTCTGGCAGTTGCCTGGTCTCGTGGTAGTCGCTCGGGCATCAGTGCCCTGGTTGCAGTGGCCGTATTTGGCTTGACCACAGTTGCCGGCCTGGCGGTCTCGTGGCTTCCGCAGTCGGTCGATGGTGTCACCTGTATTCAGAGCGCAAGCCCTGGAGATGTCAATCAGGTCGAATTCGATGATATGACAGTACGCGAGCTTCAAGCGGAGGGCATTGAAGTAGACAAGTATGCCTGTCGAGATGCCGTTCGCTCTCGATACTTGCTGATCGCCGGTGGGTATGTGCTCGTAAACCTCGTAGTCGCCGCGGTCATTGCTCGTCGCCGGCCAGACCTGAAATAACTGCAGCGGCGGCCAACTCGATTGCCGAAACTGCGAAGTCCGCGGCTAAGAATGAGAAGTGTCTTGAATTGCACTTCTTAGGCGGCGCCGGAGCGCTCTGGAAATGGAAGGCAGTGAAATGTTAATCAAAAAGGCGTTCAACCTCGCGCTGTTCCCTTTGGATTCAAGATCGCAGCGCCGCTTGACCTGTTTGCCCTTGATTCGTTTGGCAGCCCCGAGGAGCGCGGCCTCCTAGAGCGTGCTGGTATCGATCACGAAGCGGTAGCGCACGTCGGCGGCGAGTACTCGCTCCCATGCCTCGTTGATTCCGTCGGCCGAAACCAGTTCGGTTTCAGGGTGGATCGAGTGCTCGGCGCAAAACTCGAGCATTTCTTGAGTTTCGGGAATGCCGCCGGTGGTCGAGCCGGCCAACGAACGTCGGCCCGAGATCAGCGAGAACGCCGGAACACTGAACGGCTCAGGAGGTGCGCCCACGTTCACCAAGACGCCGGCCACGTCGAGCAGACGCAGATATGACGAGATCTTCAACGACGCCGAAACGGTGTTGATGATTAGGTCGAACGAACCGGCGGCCCCGCGAAATGCTTGCGAGTCCGTGGAGTCGAGGTAGTGGTGCGCCCCAAGCGCCAACGCGTCGTCCTGCTTCTTGGTGCCGCGCGAAATCACTGTCACTTCAGCGCCGAGGGCGTTGGCGATCTTGACCCCCATGTGCCCGAGTCCGCCCAAGCCGACGATCGCCACGCGACTGCCTGGCCCGGCCTGCCAGTGGCGCAGTGGCGAGTACAAGGTGATGCCGGCGCACAGCAGGGGAGCGGCCTTGGCCGGGTCGAGGCCGGCTGGCAGGGTCAAGACGAAGTCCTCGTTGACCACAGTGGCTTGGCTGTAGCCGCCTTGAGTGATCGTGCCGTCGACGTCTTTGCCAGCGTAGGTCTGGGTGTTGCCGTTTAGGCAGTACTGGTCTTGGCCGTTGCGGCACTGGGCGCAGGTGCGACACGAGTTCGACTGGCAACCCACCCCGACCAAGTCACCGACCTGATGTTTGGTGACGGCGCTGCCAATGGCGGAAACCCGGCCGACGATTTCGTGGCCGACAACCTGCGGGTAGGCGATGTCGCCCCAGTCGCCGCGGATCGTATGAATGTCGGAATGGCAGATTCCGGCATAGTCGATTTCGATCTGAACGTCGTGCTCGCCGACCTCGCGCCGCTGGATCGTTAGCGGCACCAACTGGTCGGTGGCGTTGACGGCGCCGACGGCTTTGACTGTTCGCATGACTGCTCCTGACGACGGGTGACTTCGCCTCAAGGCTCGCACTAGGCCAGTCGTCTGTCACCTGCCGGGGCTAAGTCGAAGGCGCGCCGGGGGCCATTGGCCGAAAAATTTTTCACTAGCGTGGGTGGTGGGCATATCTTGGGCAAATGGCTATCGCACCGCTTGACCTGTTCGCCCTTGATTCGTTTGTCAGCCCCGAGGATCGCGCGATTGCGGCGACGGTTCGCCGGTTCGTCGAGGCCGAGCTCAAGCCGCAGCT
>JAKPAQ010000078.1 GCA_029779385.1 Actinomycetes bacterium
GGGTGCAAACGTCAGGCCGGATCGGCGCCCGTTTCTGGTCAGCTCATTTGCTAACTCGATGTTGAATGCGTCCACCCGTGTGGATGGCAGTGAGAGTGACGTGTTGGTGCCTTCGTACCGATCAGCCAACTGCTTGGCAATCGGACCGATCTCCGAATGGTCGGCGCTCGACAGGCTGAGCAGCCCGACCTCGTCGAAACCAGTCTTCGCCAAACCGTGGGCAATGATCTGCCCGACTGTCTCGATCGAACGTTCGCGGACTGGTCGAGTGATCATGCCCGCCTGGCAGAACCGGCACCCGCGAGTACAACCGCGGAAGATCTCTACCGAGGACCGCTCATGCACCGTTTCCGCGAGTGGCACCAGCGGCGCCTTCGGGTAGGGCCATTCGTCGAGGTCCATCACCGTGCGCTTCGCGACGCGCCATGGTGCCTCAGGTCGATTCGGGACCACCCGATGGATTCGACCGTCGGGCAGGTACTCCACGTCGTAGAACGACGGCACGTAAACACCTTCGATCTCAGCCAGGCGGCCGAGGAGCGCAGCGCGTCCACCCGGTGAACCATCGGCCTTGAACGATGCGATGCAGTCCGTGATGTCCAGCGCCGCCTGCTCGCCATCTCCGAGCACCGCGGCGTCGATGAAGCGTGAAATTGGCTCCGGGTTGAAGGCCGCGTGACCTCCAGCGATCACGATCGGGTCTTGGTCGCCGCGGGATTCCGCAGCCAGCGGGATCCCCGCCAGGTCGAGTGCAGTCAACATGTTCGTGTAGCCGAGTTCAGTCGAGAACGACAGTCCGAAGACATCAAAGTCGCCAACGGCCCGATGCCCATCAACAGTGAACTGGGGAACGCCGTTTTCGCGCATGAGGTTTTCGAGGTCAGGCCACACCGCATACGTGCGTTCGGCGAGCGTGTCGTCGCGTTCGTTCAACACTTCGTAGAGGATCTGGACACCCTGGGTCGGCAAGCCGACCTCAGAGGCATCTGGGTACAAGAGCACCCAGCGAACTACCGTGGAATCCCAATCCTTGACGGTCGAGTTCAGCTCACCGCCAACGTATTGGACAGGCTTGTTGACCAGCGGGAGGA
>JAKPAQ010000114.1 GCA_029779385.1 Actinomycetes bacterium
CACCAGGCGATCGCGAAGCTCCACAAAGTGCTCCCACTCGGCGGCAGCCATGGTATAGATTTTCACCCTCGTCGACAGGTCTGGCGACCGCATCGCGTCGTTGTTCAATTCGGTAACGGCACTTAATTCACCGAAGCTGAGCAGCCCGAGGAGTTCGACCACACCAGCGCGATAGTTCGCGTCGTCAAAGGGTCCGGTCGCTGCTTCATCTGAGGTCATGGCTCGGACTTTATCGCGAGGCTGGGCACTGTTGATAGCCGCTAACGGTAGACTGGCCCAGTATTCGCCGATCCTGCACAGCAGGGTCACCGCAATTTTCCGAGATCCGCAGCAGTAGATCGTTCACAGAACAGAGCAGACCCCTGACTACTTTCGCCGACTTGGGCGTTATGCCCGAGATTGCCTCCGCCCTAGCCGACAAAGGCATCGAAGAAGCTTTCCCCATCCAAGAAATGACCCTGTCGGTCGCCCTGATGGGAACCGACCTGATCGGCCAGGCTCGCACCGGTACGGGCAAGACGCTCGCCTTCGCGATCCCGGTCATTCAGCGCACCGTTGCCCCACACGACGCCGACTACGACCAGTTGGTCGAGCCGGGCAAGCCGCAAGCGCTGATCGTCGCGCCGACACGCGAACTAGCGATCCAGGTCGCCGGCGATGTCGAAACCGCATCGAAGAACCGCGGGACCCGCAACCTGACCATCTACGGTGGCGTTCCCTACGAGCCACAACTCGAGGCGCTCGAAGCCGGCGTAGACATTGTGGTCGGCACACCGGGTCGAATCCTGGACTTGGTGAATCGAGGCGCACTCGACATCAGCCACGTCAAGGCCGTCGTGCTCGATGAGGCCGACGAGATGCTCGATCTGGGCTTCCTGCCCGACGTTGAAGCGTTGCTCGCGCGTACGCCCGAAACGCGCCAGACGATGCTGTTTAGCGCGACGATGCCCTCAGCGATCATCACGCTCGCCCGAAAGCACATGCGCCACCCGATGAATATTCGGGCCGAGTCGGCCGAGTCGAACCAGACGGTGCCAGCCACCAGCCAGTACGTCTGGCAGGCGCACGAAATGGACAAGCCAGAGGTCGTGGCAAGAATCCTGCAGGCCGACGACGTTGCTCGGGTGATCGTGTTCACCCGTACCAAGCGCCAGGCTCAGCGTGTTGCCGACGATCTTGCCGATCGCGGCTTCCCGGCCTCCCCCCTGCACGGCGATATGGCTCAGAAGGCTCGCGAGAAGGCGCTCGATGGTTTCCGTGAGGGCAAGGTCAGCATCTTGGTTGCGACCGATGTGGCGGCCCGCGGCATCGACGTGGCCGACGTCAGTCACGTCATCAACTACACCTGCCCCGAAGACGACAAAACCTATGTGCACCGCATCGGCCGCACCGGTCGCGCTGGCGCCACCGGCAACGCGATCACCTTCGTGGACTGGGCCGATCTGCAGCGCTGGAAGCTAATCAACAAGACGCTCGACCTGCCGTTCGATGAGCCGGTTGAGACCTATTCGACTTCGGACCACCTGTTCCACGACCTCGGTATCGACCGGAACGCGAAGGGTCGGTTGAAGCCAGCCGCGCCGAAGGAGTCGCGCTCTGGCGACTCTGGCCGCTCAGGCCAATCGTCGGCAAAGAAGTCCCGCGACGGTCAGTCTCGCGACGGCCAACGCAGCAACTCCATCCGCCAGCGCACACGCACGAGGTCCGGTTCGCCGGTAGCGGCCAAGGAGAATTCTGGCGACCAGTCCACGGCAGCGGGCGAGGGTCCAGCTAGGCGTCGCCGCCGTCGTCGTCGGC
>JAKPAQ010000116.1 GCA_029779385.1 Actinomycetes bacterium
GGCGCACAGCCTCATCGAGATCGAGCCCGGCCACCCAGTCGACCGGGCGGCGCGTCGCAATGGCGAGAGCTGCGATCACCGCCTCGCCGTGCTCGGCCAGAATTGCCAGCCAATCAGGCGATGCTGAAAGACTCGCCGCGATGGGTTGTACCGCCCGAGCGAATGCTGGCACTTCGCCCACCTTGAGCGGCGTGAGTTCGATGTGCTCGCCAGCGATCTCGACGGACGCCGGCACCGGCGGCAGTGCCGCGAACATCTCCTTGCCCATCACAGCAACACGATCCGACCGAATTGGCCAAGCGCACCAGCAGCCGGCTTGGTGAGATCGGCCAGCACTTGTCCGGACAACTCGAACTTCATGAGTTCAGTGCCGATCACCGACAAGTCTTTCGCCGGATTGATGGCCACCCGGTAGAGGTCGATCACGACTTCCTTGTTGGCGTCGGCCGTGTTCAATCCTTCAAAGCGAACCCAGCGTTCGGGCAAGGGCTGGGTGAACATCGCCGTGACGTTGGCCGCACCATAGCTGTAGCTGGCGGTGATGGCACCCGTCACGCCGGTGATGTCGGTGAACTGGATGGAGCCATGCTTGGCATTGACCGTGTATTTGCCCGCTGCTACGGTCGTGGCCCCGGCCTTGATGACCACGGCGGAGACGTTTTGCTTGCCGAGCAAATAGAGTTTGCCGAGTTCCGCCGTCGCGATGACGGGCTCATCGGTTACGGTGCCGGTAGTGACCGCCGTGGTGGAACCGTAGAGGGAGAGTTCCAGATTCGTCTGGATCAGTTCCTCCAGCGTGCAGGCGAACTCACCTTTCTTGGTCTTGATGAGTTGCAAATCGGTCAGGCGCTGGCCGGATTGCGATTCCTGATGTTCCAGGGTCTCGACCGAGAGCGATACCTTGAGGTCGGGGACGTTGCCGACGAAGACGAGCCCCTGCGGGTTGCCGTTGCTGTCACGCGCGCCGATAAAGACGCGACCTTGTCCGGAAAAATAGGCCATGGCGGGTTACTCCTTTGCTTTGCGCTGGGATTGGCTTTCAGGAACGGTCGCCGTGCCGACGGCTGTCTCTTGCACTACCGGCGAATCGTCGACGGGTTTGCCGACGCCCCGCTCGATCAGCCAGCGGGCGGAGATCTCGTCCACCTCGATCACGTGACCGGCGAAATGGACTT
>JAKPAQ010000130.1 GCA_029779385.1 Actinomycetes bacterium
CATCGTCCGTGGAACGTCGCACAGGGACGTGATCGTGCTGACGGGTGCCAGCACTGTGTTTGCCGGTGGCGGAAATGACCTGATCTGCGGGTCCAACGGAGCGGACGAAATCCACGGCGGCCGTGGCAAGGATCGCATCTTTGGTCGCGGCGGGGACGACGATCTGTTCGGTGACCAGGGTGATGACAGTGTCAATGGCGGTGCGGGGGATGACTCGATCGAAGGTGGATCCGGTCGTGACCGTTGTTCCGGTGGTGCGGGACTCGACGACATCGACGGCGTTGACGATCACGGCAACCACGTTGAACCGGGCGACGACCACGGTGTCCACGCGCCAGGAACCGATGATCACGGCAACCATGGTGGCAACCACAGCTGAGGTCTTGCGGGAGATTCATCTCCGGCCTGCGCGTTCGACGCAAATCGGCGCTAAGAATTCACCCGTCGGCACCGCTTCGCTTGTATGCGCGATGTGAGTCCCGCTACGTTCCCGTCATGGCTTGTACTAACGATCAAGTAGTGGGGCGCCCATGAAGGCGCTGAGGCTCGAGGCACTTGGCCAAGCGGCGCAACTTGCAGACGTCGATTCGCCAACCGTCCGACCATCCGATGTGCTGATCGATGTTGCGGCAGCTTCTCTGAGCGCCGCCGACATCGCCATTCAGCAGACACCCATTGACGAGTCGCTGGCACAGCCTGGCGTGCTCCCGATAACGCTCGGGCGCTACTTTGCCGGAACGGTTGTCGAGGTCGGCTCGGCTGTGCAGAACTGTGCGGTTGGCGATGTCGTGGTGACTGCGCCTCCCGGTTCCTGCGGCAGCTGCCATCCATGCCTCACCGGCATGGACAACTACTGCATCAATCCGCGCGCAAAGACGCGACTGGTTCCCGGTATCAGCCGTGATGGCGGGCTCGCACAACAGGTAGCGGCGCCCGAGCGACTGGTGCTCAGCGTCGGTGGGCTCAGCCCACAAGAGGCTGCACCGGCAAGCGATTTTGGGCTGGCCGCCTATCACGCGATTCGTGTTGCCAGAACGATGCTCGCACCCGGAAACCACGCCGTCGTTATTGGCGGCAATGCCAAGGCGCGATACGCGATGGGCATCCTCGCTGAGGGGATTGGCTGTCGGGTGATAGCGGTCACCGACGACGTCGCGGCACTCAAGTCCCACCGGACCTGCTACGCCGAGACGATTCTGGATTCAGCCGATGCCAACGCCGAGGTCATTCGAGACCTAGTCGGAGGTTGGGGTGTTGACGGCGTGCTCGATTTCGTTGGGACTGAAGCGTCGTCAGCATTCGCCGGATCCGCCGCAACGCAAGGCGGGGCGATCGTGGTTGCCGGAACCGGTGGTGGTTTCGTCCCGATTGGTGCCGGGCGCCTGAACCGCAACGGTTCAGCCCGCTACGTCGAAGGTGGCAGCCGAGGCGACCTTCGCGAAGTCCTCGATCTTCTCGACAACACCAAGATCACGGTTGATCACACAACGACCTCGTTGGACTCGGTGGTTAACGCCAAAAACATTGACCCTGACGACGTTCCGGTGGTGGTAATTCCATGAAGGCCTATCGACTCCCCGCGCTCGGAACTCCGGCGGCCTTCGCTGACGCGCCCGAACCGAAGCCTGGGCCAACCGAAGTTGTCGTTGAGGTTCAAGGCGCCGGGATCTGTG
>JAKPAQ010000134.1 GCA_029779385.1 Actinomycetes bacterium
TTGGTCAAAGAAGTCCTGAATGCGCTCGAGATCAAACATGTCGAAAAGCCGGGGTTCGAAGCCGACGATGTGATTGCCACCTTGGCCACCGAGGCCGAGGCCGCCGGGATGGAAGTGCTCATTTGCTCTGGCGATCGAGACGCTTTGCAGTTGGTGACCGAAAACGTCACGGTGCTGTATCCGCGCAAGGGCGTCTCGGACCTAGCACGAATGACGCCGGCCGCAGTAGAAGAAAAGTACGGCGTGCTGCCGCAAAACTACCCTGATGTCGCGGCGATGGTCGGTGAGACGAGCGACAACCTGCCCGGTGTGCCTGGGGTGGGGCCAAAGACTGCGGCGAAATGGTTGGCGACCTACGGCAGCCTTTCGGCGATAGTGGACCAGGCCGATCAAATTGGCGGCAAGGCCGGCCAGTCGCTGCGCGATCATCTTGATTCGGTTCTTAGAAATCGCCGGCTTAACGCGCTTATCCGTGATGTCGACTTGCCGCTGGGGCCCGCCGACCTTGGTCGAGAGATGATTTTTGACCGAGAAAAAGTAAATGCGGTCTTTGACGCACTGGAGTTCACTGCGTTGCGCGAGCGGCTTTTCTCAACTTTTGGCGCGGCCGGCTCGGACGTGGACGTAGCTGAAGAAATCGAACCCGACGCTAGGGTCCTTGGGGCCGGCGAACTTGAGGGTTGGCTCGCCCAGAACGCCGAAAAGACGATCGGCCTTCACGTTCAAGGCTCATGGGGCCGCGGAACAGGCGAGGTAGATTCGGTTGCCTTTGCAACCGGCGACGATGGTGCGTGGTTCGACCTAACTGGTGCGAACTCGGCCGATGCGTCGGCCCTAGCCAACTGGCTGGCTGACACAACCAAACCAAAGGTCATTCATGACGCTAAAGGTCCGATTCTCGCATTTGCTGCCCGTGGCTGGGAACTGAAGGGACTAAGTGCCGACACGGCCCTCTCGGCATATTTGGTTCGACCAGATCAGCGCGGATATGACCTTGGCGACTTGTGCGTTCGGTATCTGAAACGTGAACTAAACGGTGACGATGCCCCTGCCGGACAGCTCTCGCTCGATACGAACGACGACGCGCAAGCGGCGACGAGGCGGGCTCGAGCAGTTTTAGATTTGGCGCCAGTTCTCGCAGTCGAGGTTGAGGAGGCCGGCGGGACGGGGTTGCTCGCCGAGGTCGAACTGCCGCTGGTGGCGACTTTGGCCCGGATGGAGATTGCCGGGATCGGTGTTGACGACTCGGTGCTTGGTGATTTGGAGTCAGAGTTCGCGAGCCGAGCAGCAGAGGCGCAGCGCTTGGCCTACGAGGCCATCGGCGGCGCGCAAATCAACTTGAGCTCACCAAAACAGCTTCAAGTGGTGCTGTTTGAAGACCTGCAGATGCCAAAAACCAAGCGCACCAAGACCGGCTGGACGACCGATGCCGAAGCACTTCGCGGCCTGTACGACAAGACTGGCCATCCGTTCCTTGAGCACCTGCTAGCCCATCGCGACGTAACCAAACTGCGTCAAACCGTCGAAACTTTGCGGCGTTCCATCTCGGCCGACGGCAGGATTCATACAACTTATTCGCAGACGACGGCCGCTACCGGTCGGCTGAGTTCAAACGACCCGAACTTGCAGAACATCCCGATTCGGACGCCATCTGGACGCCGGATTCGAGAAGCATTCTGTGTCGGCGAGGATTTCGAAACCTTGTTGACTGCCGACTACAGTCAGATCGAAATGCGGATCATGGCGCATTTGTCTGACGACGCCGACCTGATCGAGGCGTTCAACTCCGGCGAAGACTTTCACACGGTGATGGCAGCCAAGGTGTTCGAGCGTCCAGCTGAGGAAATCGACAGTGAGCTCAGAGCCAAAATCAAGGCGATGAACTACGGCCTGGCCTATGGGCTCAGTGCCTACGGACTGAGTCAGCAATTACAGATCAGCACCGGCGAGGCCCAATCTTTGATGGACGACTATTTCGAGCGCTTCGGGGGAGTGCGCGACTATCTCTATGGGCTCGTGGACGAGGCGCGACGCAGTACCTTCACTGAGACGATGTGGGGCCGGCGCAGGTACCTGCCGGACCTGCAAAGCGACAATCGTCAACGCCGAGAAATGGCCGAACGGATGGCCTTGAATGCGCCAATTCAGGGTTCGGCGGCCGACCTGATCAAGGTCGCGATGCTAAACGTTGAAAAGGCCATCGCCTCGGCCTCGCTGAAGTCACGGATGTTGCTGCAGGTTCATGACGAACTCGTCCTCGAAGTTGCCGAAGGTGAACTCCAAGAGTTGACGGACTTGGTTCGCCGCGAGATGGGTAGCGCAGCCAAACTGTCGGTTCCGTTAGATGTGTCGGTCGGAGTCGGCAAAACGTGGCAGGCAGCAGGCCACTAGCCTGAGATTTCGGCCGGGCGCTTTGTTCTTAGCAGCGGCCAAACCAGCAGGATCGCGCCAACGATTGCGGCAACGGTCGCCATCGTGGTGATCAGGCCGACGATTCCGATTGTCCAGAACCACGCGATCGCAAACACGACGCCTGAGGCGATCCACAGCAGCACAGCCGCACCGGTTGAGCGACGGGCTAAAG
>JAKPAQ010000146.1 GCA_029779385.1 Actinomycetes bacterium
TGATCGTCCAGCACTGCCCGACTCCGCGACTGACCGAACTCGCCGATGCTGTTCTGGCCGGCGCGACCGATCCAGATATTTCGGGGGTCGAGGTCGTCGTTCGGCCCGCCCTCGAAGCGACGATCGACGATGTTTTGGCAGCAGACGGATACCTGCTTGGTACCAGCGCCAACCTTGGCTACATTTCCGGTGCGCTAAAACACTTCTTTGACTCGGTTTACAACGACGTCCGTGAGCCGACTGCGAAGCGGCCGTTCTCCTACTGGATTCGCGGCGGCTACGACACGATCGGGGCCGAACGGGCGATGGAGTCGATCACCACCGGCCTGCAATGGAGCTTGGCCGCTCCCCCGCTGGTGTTCACCGGCGAAATCGAGTCGCACCTTGATGCGGCAACCGAGCTCGGCGCGACGATGGCCGCATTGTTGATGGAATGACCGGGGCGACTAGAAGCCGAGTTTGCGAAGTTGTTTGGGGTCGCGCTGCCATTCTTTGGCGACCTTGACGTGCAGGTCCAAAAAGACTGGCGTGCCGAGTAGTCGCTCAATTTGGGCGCGCGAATCGGCACCGATCTGCTTGAGCCGCGCACCTTTTTTGCCGATGATGATGCCCTTTTGGCTATCGCGTTCGACGAAGACATTTACCCGAACATCGACCAGCGGCTTTTCGGCCGGGCGATCTGCTCGCGGCACGATTTCGTCAACGACCACCGCAATCGAGTGCGGCAGTTCATCGTGGACTCCTTCAAGCGCGGCTTCGCGGACAATCTCGGCGATCAGCGTCTCTTCGGGTTCGTCGGTCAGTTGGCCTTCGGGATACAGCGCCGGACCCGGCGGCAATGTGTCGATCAGCAGCGAGGCCAACAACTCGACCTGGTCGCCGGCTACTGCCGAAACGGGCACCACCTGCGCCCACTGAAGTCCTGCTTCCTCTCCTGCGGCCGAAATCGAAATCAGGTGCTTGGCTAACTTCTCCGGCGAGACCAGGTCCGTTTTGGTGGCGATCGCGAATACCGGCCGGCGACGGAGTTGGGCGAGTTCACGGATCAGGAACTTGTCGCCGGGGCCGATCTTTTCGTCAGCCGGCAAACACATGCCGATCGTGTCGACTTCGGCCCAGGTGGCGCGCACGAGATTGTTGAGCCTCTCACCCAGCAGCGTGCGCGGCCGGTGCAAACCGGGAGTGTCAACGAGCACGAGTTGGGCGTTCTCGCGGTGCACCAGCCCGCGAATTGCGTGGCGAGTTGTTTGTGGGCGAGACGAGGTGATTGCTACCTTCTCGCCGACGAGTGCATTGGTCAACGTGGACTTGCCGGCGTTTGGCCGCCCGACAAAACACGCGAAACCTGACCGGAAGCGGTCGTCGGCGCTCATGAGGTCAACACCGTGTCGATGCTGCCGTCTGCGGCCGCAATCACGACCGGCACTCCTGGGCCAGCGAAATCGCCCACTACTTGCAGTCCCACCGGAACATCACCTTCGGTCACGAGTGCGGCGGCCTCAAGGCCCTTGGCACCGGAGGAAACCGCCATCGCGACGGCCAGTTCCAGCGCCGAAATTGTCAAGCTATCGAGATGAACTGTCGCGGCGGTGTAGGTACGGCCATCGAGGTCGCGGACTGCGGCGCCCTGGGCCACCTGAAGTCGGGCCCGAGACGAGCGTGCGAGCGTCACCAGTTTGGCGTCTTCGGCCGTCAGTTCCATGAGGCCAAATGTACCGGTCACGAGCGGCCGTCTTCGTCGGCCGCATCGTCCGCGAGTGAAACCACTACCCGACCGATCCGATTTCGTCGGCCCTGCGGCGCCTGAGCTTGGAAGCGCAGGCCGTTCACTTCGACGACAGCACCTGGAATCGGCACGGTACCCAAATGTTTGGCCATCAGGCCGCCAACAGAGTCGACGTCTTCGTCCTCGACCGGGATGCCGAAGAGTTCTTCCAGGTCGTCGACGTCGAATCGGGCGCTCACTCGCCAATGCCCATCGGACAGCTCTTCGCGCTCGTCGGGTTCATCGTCGTACTCGTCGGTGATTTCGCCGACGATCTCCTCGAGGATGTCCTCGATCGTCACCATGCCAGCGGTACCGCCGAACTCATCGATGACGATCGCCACATGCGTGCGGTTCGCTTGCATTTCCCGAAGCAGCACATCAGCGGCCTTGGTGTCTGGCACGAACATGCACGGGCGACAGATGGAATCGACTTTCTCGGTGGTTTCGGCTGCGTGATTGTCAAAAACTCGCTTGGTTACGTCCTTGAGGTAGGCCATACCGACCACATCGTCGAGACCCTCACCGACCACGGGAATGCGTGAATATCCACTGCGCAGACCAAGCGACATCGCTTGGCGCAAGGTCTTGTGGTGCTCGATGAAAACAAGGTCAGTTCGCGGAACCATCACTTCGCGAACGATCGTGTCGCCCAGTTCGAAAACCGACTGAATCATTTTCGACTCGTCCGACTCGATTACTGAGGTGGCGGCAGCCAAGTCAACCAGTTCGCGTACTTCAACTTCGGAGGCGAAGGGCCCCTCTGCGAACCCCTTTCCCGGCGTCAACGCGTTTCCCAACCAAATCAAGAGTTTCGGGATCGGTCCCAGCAGCACAGTTAGCACGATTACTGGTGGCGCCGAGGCGATCGCGATTCGTTCGGAGTGCTGTCGGCCAAGGGTGCGCGGGCCAACACCAATCGCCACGAAACTGACCACCGACATGATCACCACCGCGATTGCCACGTTCGCCCAATACCCGTCTACTCGGTCCGCGACTACGGCTGCGACCAACACTATCCCGGCGGTTTCGGCAACGATACGAAGCAACAGCACCGAGTTCAGATATGGCGCCGGATCTTCCAAGATCCGCTCCAACCGGCTTGCCCCAGCAACGCCGTCAGTGGCGAGCTCTTGGGCGCGGGCCCGCGAGAAGGTGGCTAGTGCGGCCTCAACCGCGACGAGCACTCCAGCCAAGACGACAAGCGCAACCGCCAACAGAACCGCAGAACCGTTCACGAAGTCGGGCTCTCCCGCTGAACCGGGTCGGCCCATTCAACGAGCAACCGT
>JAKPAQ010000182.1 GCA_029779385.1 Actinomycetes bacterium
GCAGCGCGCGACGCAGCGACAACCTCGCGCCCGTCGTCGTTCAGCAGTTTTGCCGCGTCGGCCTCATCTACTTCAAAATCCTCACCGGCAAACAGGAAGCCAAGCATCTGCGACGCCTCGGTCATCAGGTTGCTGCGCTCCTGCACCAGCGGGGCCGCCTTAGCCACCAGTTCGGTGTCGACCCCAGCAGGCAGATAAGGCAGCAACCGGTCTACGAACTCAGCGGGCGAAAGCAGCCGCACGTGATCGCCGTTGATCGCTTCGCACTTTTTGATGTCAAAGCGCGCCGGATTCGGGTTGACTCGCTCAACCTCGAATGCCGCCGTCATCTCGGCCATCGAGAAAATGTCGCGGTCCTCGGCAATCGACCAGCCCAGCAACGCCAGATAGTTCAACAAGCCTTCGGGCAAGAATCCTTGGTCGCGGTAGCCGAGCAGGTTCGACTCCGGGTCGCGCTTGGAGAGTTTCTTGTTGCCCGAACCCATCACATAAGGCAAGTGCCCGAACCGCGGCGTGAAACCGCTACCAACACCGATTTCGGCGAACGCCTCATACAACGCCATCTGGCGCGGAGTCGAACTTAAAATGTCCTCGCCGCGCAGCACATGGGTGATCCCCATCAGGGCGTCATCGGTCGGGTTCGTCAGCGTGTAAAGCGGCTGACCGTTGGCTCGTACGATCACGAAATCTTGGACGTTCTCGGCGCCGAAGGTGATCGGGCCGCGAACCAGATCGTCGAACGTCCAATCCTTCGCCGGCATCTTGAACCGGATCACCGGCTCGCGGCCCTCAGCCTCAAACGCCGCCTGCTGCTCTGGGGTCAGGTCGCGGTGCAGTCCGTCATAGCCGCTCGGGCGACCGGCCGCCCTGGCCTCATCGCGGCGCTGCTCCAATTCCTCGGCCGAGTCATATGCCTTGTATGCGAAACCTGCATCCAGCAGTTTTTGGGCGACGTCGGCATAAATGTCCATCCGCTCGCTCTGACGGTAAGGACCGTTCGGGCCGCCGACTTCGACGCCCTCGTCCCAATCGAGGTTGAGCCAACGCATCACATCGATCAGCAGGTCGTAGGACTCTTGGCTGTCGCGACTGGCGTCGGTGTCCTCAATCCGGAACACGAACCGGCCGCCGTTATGACGAGCGAACGCCCAACTGAACAGTGCCGTGCGCGCCATTCCCACGTGCGGGTTTCCGGTCGGCGACGGGCAGAACCGGGCGACCACATCGGCGCCAGTTGCCTCAGTCCAACGGGTTTCACTCATCTTCAACCACCGAGTTCGTCAAGGTGCCCAAACCGTCAATCGAGACGGAAACTTGGTCACCGGGTTGCATTGGGCCGACCCCTTCTGGGGTGCCCGTCAAAATCACGTCGCCAGGCAGCAGCGTCATAAAACTGGAAACGAACTGCACAATCTGCGACACGTCAAAGACCATGTCGGACGTGCGACCATCCTGCTTGGTTTCACCGTTAAGTGTCGTCTGGATTCGCACATCGGCCGGATCAAAGTCCGTCTCAATCCAGGGGCCGAGTGGGCAGAACGTGTCAAAACCCTTCGCCCGAGTCCACTGGCCGTCGCGCGCCTGCAAATCGCGGGCGCTGACGTCGTTGGCGATCGTGTAGCCGTATATCACCTTCGGCACATCGCTGGCTTCAACGTTTCGACAAATCCGGCCGATCACCACCGCGAGTTCGCCCTCGAAGTGGACCTCGTTGGACGCGGCCGGGTAGAAGATCGGTTCGCCCGGGCCAATCACCGAAGTGTTCGGTTTGAGGAAAATGAGCGGCTCGGTCGGCACTTCAGTGCCCATCTCGGCGGCATGGCCGGCGAAGTTCTTGCCCACGCCGATGACTTTGCTGCGCGGGATCACCGGCGTCAGCAGGCGCACACTGGCCAACTCAAGTTTCTCGCCAGTCAACTCCAGCGGCGAGTACAACGGATCGCCCTTGATGGGCGCAATGATCGGGGTGTCGCCATCTTGACCAACGACCCCGAAGCGGGGGTCGTCGTCGCCGGCGAATCGGGCAACGCGCATACCCGTCAGCCTACCGAGCGTCGCCGATTCGACGCGCCCACCCGGCGTTCAGGCCGAACCGTAGCGACGCTGACGGGTCGCGTACTCCTCGATCGCGGCCCAAAGCGCTCGCCGGTCCACGTCTGGCCAGGCGATATCGCTAAACACCAATTCGGCATACGCCGACTGCCACGGCAGGAAATTGCTGGTGCGGTGCTCCCCCGAAGTGCGCCAGAACAAGTCCACATCGGGCATCCACGGCTCGTCAAGATACTTGGCGAAAGTCGCCTCGGTGATCTTGTCCGGGTTCACCCGACCAGCCTGCACATCGCGCGCCAAAGCTGCGGCCGCGTCGGCGATCTCGGCTCGGCCGCCGTAGTTGACGCACATGGTCAACGTGCAGACCGTGTTGTTCTTGGTGAGCTCTTCGGCCGCTTCAAGTTCACGGATGACACTTCGCCACAGCCGCGGGCGCCGGCCGGCCCACCGCACCCGCACCCCCAGCTCGTGCATCTCGTCGCGGCGCCGGCGGATCACGTCGCGATTGAAGCCCATCAAGAACTTGACCTCTTCGGGCGACCGCTTCCAGTTCTCGGTGCTGAAGGCGTAGGCGCTGATCGCCTTGACCCCCACCTCGATCGCGCCCTCGACTACGTCAAACAGGGCGGCCTCGCCCGCCTTGTGCCCTTCGGTGCGCGGCAGCCCCCGCTCCTTGGCCCAACGACCGTTGCCGTCCATCACGATCGCCACGTGCTGCGGCACCTGCTCGGGCGGAAGGACGGGAGGCTTGGCGCCGGACGGGTGCGGAAAGGGATAACGAGTCATCAGCGGTCCACGTGAGCTAGGGAGCGCAAGCCGCGCTCAAGGTGCCAAAGGAGATAGTTCGCGACAATTGTGCTGGCTTCGCGGCCGCAGCGATCATCGGCGGCGGCAACGGTTGCCCAGTCGCCGGCCAACAACCCAGCAAGCAGTTCGACTGTGCCGGTAGCTGGCACTGAGGAGCCCGGGACTCGGCAGTCATCACACAGCATCCCGCCGGAGCCGGCATGGAAGTAGCGGTTCGGGCCGGCCAAACCACAACGCGCGCACGCATCGAACGACGGCGCATAGCCAGCGATCGCGAGCGACCGCAACTGAAACGAATCGAGCAAAATCCCCGGGCTCTGCCGCTGCTCAGTCAACGCCCGCAGCGCCCCAACAAGAAGGTGATACTGCGGAACTGATGGTTCGGCCGTGTCCGCCACGAGTCGCTCTGCCGTCTCGAGCATCACCGTGCCCGCGGTGTACGCGCCATAGTCCGCTCCTATGTGCAACGCGAACGGGTCGATCGTTTCGACCTGGGCAACGATGTCCAAGTTCCGACCCTCAGCGAACTGCACATCAATATGCATAAACGGTTCCAGCCGGGCGCCGTAACGACTCGAAGTTTTGCGCACGCCTCGACCCACCGCCCGCACCACGCCCCGACCCCGCGTCAGCATCGTGATAATCCGGTCAGCCTCACCGAGCTTTTGGGTGCGCAGCACTACTGCCGAGTCGCGATAAGTGCCCACCCGCCCATTCTGCCCCAGTAGCCCCTGCTTCTTCGCTCCACTTGGCGCGCGCCGGTGTCGGATTCCCCTGTTAGCCGGGGAAACCGTCACTGATCGTGGGAAGTTTCCCTCAAGGGGTGACAGTTTCCCCGGTTAACAGGGGAAACTGTCACCCGAAGTCGACGCCCTGGGCGAGGGGGAGGTCGGTGGAGTAGTTGATGGTGTTGGTGGCTCGGCGCATGTAGTTGCGCCAGGCGTCGGAGCCAGATTCGCGGCCGCCGCCGGTATCCTTTTCGCCGCCGAAGGCGCCGCCGATTTCGGCGCCGGAGGTGCCGATATTCACGTTCGCGATTCCACAGTCAGAGCCAGTGGCTGAGACGAAAAGTTCGGCCTCGCGGACGTTCATGGTGAAGATTGCGCTCGATAAGCCTTGAGCGACAGCGTTGTGCAGGGAAATGGCGTCCGCGAAAT
>JAKPAQ010000174.1 GCA_029779385.1 Actinomycetes bacterium
TCTTTTGCGCATTCAATTGGGCACTTAGCCGCTTCGAAGCTGGCGAGATGTTCGTCCCTGGATGGATGAAACGGACTTGAACCCCGTAACTTGCCGCCTTCACCAGTTCGCGGCCGACTCGGACTGAATCTTCCATGCGCGAGTTTGACGCAAAAACAACCGTGGCGCGCCTAGTGGCGGCAGGCTTCAAATGGCCGGATGGCGTGAGGTAGGAACCGCGAATCAATCGTTCGAGGTCGTTTAGCAGCGCGAAGTCCCTGTTGGACGCGCCCTTGTCAAAGTAGGGCCGCGCGAAGTTCGCTTCAATTTCGATCGGGTAGTCGGCGCCGAATGGCTGGCCGGCCGCCTGGGCGCCCGTGCCGGCACTTGGCGAAGTCGCATCCGTGGTGGCCGATGCCTCGCCTTGTGTTTGCGCACTTTGCTCTGTGCTCGGAACCGAATCCTGGTCAGCGAACGAAGGCGCGACGAGTCCGGTAAGCGGAACCATCAGTGCGCCAGCGGCGAGCACCAAGGACAATCGACGGCGAAAAAGCACAGAAAACTCCCCGAGAGACGACAGGTTGACTCCCCCAGCGTAACTCATTGGTTCTCGCGGACGAGAAAGCGCGCGACCGAGGGAGATTGGCCACGCGCTTCCTCTGAAGTAAGACGGCGTTTGTCCTCAGGTCTGACGCTACTACTTCGAATGCTTAGGTTTCGACTTGGAAAAATACTCAGTCGAGGTAGTCGCGCAACACCTGCGAGCGCGACGGGTGACGCAGTTTGCTCATCGTCTTGGACTCAATCTGGCGAATCCGCTCACGGGTGACCCCGTAAACCTTGCCGATCTCGTCTAGAGTTTTCGGCTGGCCATCGGTAAGACCAAATCGCATCGAAACCACACCGGATTCACGTTCGCTGAGGGTATCTAGAACCGCATGCAACTGCTCTTGCAGCAACGTGAACGAAACGGCATCTGCCGGAACAATCGCTTCGGAGTCTTCGATCAGATCGCCGAATTCGCTGTCGCCATCTTCACCAAGCGGCGTGTGCAGGCTGATCGGTTCGCGACCATACTTTTGAACTTCGACGACCTTTTCGGGCGTCATGTCCAGTTCGAGGGCGAGTTCTTCGGGGGTTGGCTCACGGCCGAGATCCTGAAGCATCTGCCGTTGGACTCGCGCCAACTTGTTGATTACCTCGACCATGTGAACCGGAATACGGATCGTTCGTGCCTGATCGGCCATTGCGCGGGTGATCGCTTGACGAATCCACCAGGTCGCATAGGTCGAGAACTTGAAGCCCTTGGTGTAATCGAACTTCTCTACTGCGCGAATCAAGCCGAGGTTGCCTTCTTGGATCAAATCCAAGAACAACATCCCACGGCCGGTATAACGCTTGGCCAGTGACACGACCAGTCGCAAGTTGGCCTCAAGGAGGTGGTTTTTTGCCCGGCGACCGTCAACGACGATCCACTTGAGCTCTTCGCCCAGTTTCTCCGAAATGCGCTTGGAGTTTGCCAGTTTCTCTTCGGAGAAAAGCCCGGCCTCAATCCGCTTGGCCAGTTCGACCTCTTCGGCTGCGGTAAGTAGCGCTACCTTGCCGATCTGCTTTAGGTAGTCCTTGACCGGGTCAGCGGTGGCACCGGCAACCGTAACCTGAACGGCCGGCTCGTCGGTGTCGTCAGCGCTGGAGAGAGTGAAGCTAGCTTCCTCTTCTGCCTTTAGGGTCGGATCGTTGGCTACGTCCTTGACGAACTCCTCATCGGAGATGTCCGGCAATACCTTCTTGCCATTCGCGTCCTTAGCCGGTGCTGGCGTCTCAAGTGCTTGGGCTAGGTCAACCGCACCCGACAGGTCTACGGTCTCCTCGACACTCACTGCCTTCTTCGCAGGCGCCTTTTTAGCGGGTGACTTCTTCGCGGCGGCCTTCTTCGCAGGCGCCTTCTTGGCGGGAGCTTTCGCTGCGGCGGACTTCTTTGCAGGCGCCTTCTTGGTCACCTTCGCGGGAGCCTTTTTCGCGGCTGCAGTTTTGCTTTCGGCCTTAGCGGACTGGGCGGCACGAGTCACCGGGTCATCAACCTCACAACGTCGTTTCGGGCATGGCAACGAGGCCTGCGGTCAACCTCTTGGAGAAAGTGTGCCACGCCCTACCTAACTGCCCCACGCCGCCTCGTCTCGAGGAGCGGCCGGCCCCGTCGCCGAGGCTACGCGATCAGCGAGGAAGGTGACCACGCGTCCGGATGAATGCCCAACAGCAGTACCTCCAGTAGCACTTTGGCCATTGAGTAATTGGGGTCCAACTCGCGCGCTCGATCGACCGCCACCAGCGCCCTGGCTCCGTCGCCTGCTTGCCAGGCGGCAAAACCGGCCAGACATAACGCCGCGAGACTCAGGTCAGGTCGAACAAGGCGACTCGCCGCGGCCCACACCTGATGACTTCGTCTGGCGTTCGCAGCATCGATGTGAATCCACAGTTCATCTCGCACGGGTATGTCAGTCACCAGGATCGCCAACTCTATGAGTTCTCCATCCGTTAGCGACTCATTACTTTCGACTCGTCCGATCAGCCCAAATGCGCGCCGAAGGTCGTCGTCGTAAAGTTCTATTGGCGAGTGGCTCAAAGCACGGTTACCACGCTCGGTGAGTATGTCTTCGCAAAGTCGGTCTAGCTGCTCGGCCGGGTCGTCTCGCCGACGAGAAATCTCATTCGCCAATTCTGCCCGCGAACCCAAGATCACCTGTCCGCCAAGTACCGCTTGCACCCTCGCTTCATGCTCTGAAGTAATTGCGTATTTGACCGGTCCTGCCGGTCCGCCATCGAGCCAGGCCAAGTGATCATCGGCCCAAAGGACAAGTTCACAACTTTCGGCCGGAAGCGCGTCGCGCAATGCCTGCGCCATTCGTCGAGCACGATTGCCGTCCGCGGAGACCGCGGCTACCAGATAGCCCTCGCCACCGTTTCGAACCAAATGATGGGCCAACGCCTGGGCCAGATCTGCCTCGTCACCGTGCGCGGGTAGATCGTGACGCAATCTGAATCCACACCTCGAATCGGCGCCTGAAACGGTCACCCCGATGATGCTCTCTTCTGGAACGAAGCCGAACATCGCTGGCAAGGTATTCAGAAGATCGTTCGCGCAGGTAACAGTCAGTCCAGTGTTTTCATAGGTCATCTGACAAGCATCATTCGATCTCTAGCGGTGCACTAGACCCACGAAAACAGGTGTGGACTCCCCAGCGAATCCACAGCAGTTGCCACAATGAGGTTATGCGTCAGGCTCCGTCGATCCTCCATCTAGATCTGGACGCCTTTTTTGCCGCAGTCGAACAACGCGACAAGCCCTCTCTCCAAGGAAAACCCGTAGTCATCGGCGGAATTGGCACTCGCGGAGTGGTTTCGACCGCTTCTTACGAGGCGCGTGAGTTTGGCATCCGGTCGGCGATGAGCAATGCCGAAGCCCGTGCCCGCTGCCCTAACGCGGCCTTCTTAGGTGTGCGTTTCGATGCCTATCGGGCAGCCTCAAAGGTGGTGATGGACTGCCTGCGGCAGCTTTCGCCGCTGGTGGAACCGCTGTCGCTCGATGAGGCGTTCGTGGACCTGGCCGAGATTGTCACCGCGACGACCGAAACTTCGGAACTGGTGACGTTAATCGAAGACCTACGAGCCCAGATCAAGCGTGAGACCGGCGGTTTGACCTGTTCAGTAGGTCTTGGCACCTCGAAACTGATGGCAAAGGTGGCGAGTGAACTAAACAAGCCAGACGGCTTCTTCATCGTTTCGCCCGGCACGGAGAAAGAGGTCCTCGGTCCGCTGCCAGTCACCGCGATCCCAGGGGTAGGCCCGGCAACCGCAGCGCGACTTAAACACATCGGTATCACCGGAGTGCAGCAGGTGTGGGAGCACAGCGAGGCCGAACTGATCGACCTAATCGGCGCGGCCGCTGGCGCCTCCCTCTACCGGCTTTCGCGTGGCCTAGACGATAGGCGAATTTCTGCAAACCGCGAGAACAAGTCGGTTAGTGCCGAAGACACGTTCGCTTCTGACCTGACCGATCGTGGCGAACTAAATCTCATAGTCGAAGCGATGACCCGGAAGGTTTCTGGTCGGCTGCGTAAGCAGGGGCTTTCGGGCCGCACCGTCACGTTAAAAGTTCGGTATCACGACTTCACGACATTGACCCGGTCCGCAACCTTGGCCGCACCGACAGATTCACCCACGGCCATCGCCCAAACCGCCAGAAAACTGCTGGAGAAACTGGACGTTGGCGATGGAATCCGGCTCGTAGGCGTCGGGGTGAGCGGACTAGCCGATTGGGTGCAGGAGGACCTATTTGCTGAGGAAGCAGAGCCAACTGCTGGCGCCGATGCCGAATTGGTTGAAGAAGATTCGGAAAACAAGCCAACCTGGCTTCCAGGAATGGATGTGCACCACCACGAGTTCGGTGATGGCTGGGTCTGGGGAACGGGCCAAGGAATAGTCACCATTCGCTTCGAAACGCCAACTAGACCCAACGGGCCGATCCTCAGCATCGACGTCGAAGATCCAGCGTTGCGGCCCGGTCATGCGACCGAGGTGTCACAGGCGAGCGATACGGTCACTTCATGACCGAGCAAGCCGTGCCAGTCCCCCAAGCGCCGAAACGTCCGATGGTCCGTTCGCACCACGGAGACGACTTTGTCGACAATTACGACTGGTTGCGCGACCGCGAAGATCCGGACACGATCGCCTACCTTGAATCGGAGAATGCGTGGTCTGACAGTTGCACCGCGGATTTGGCCGACTTACGCGAGCAACTCTTCAACGAGATCAAGGATCGGACGCTCGAGTCCGATATGTCGGTACCGGTGCGCCACCAGCGGTGGTGGTACTACGCCCGGACGGTCGAAGGGCAGCAGTATTCGATTCGTGCCCGAGTCCCGATCAGCGGCCCGGACGACTGGGAACCGCCGACGGTTGAAGCTGGCAGCGCCTTGGCCGGTGAAGAAATTTTGCTCGATGCAAATATTGAGGCCGAGGGACAGGAGTTCTTCTCCCTCGGTGCGTTCAGCCTCTCTGATGACGGCGACTTGCTCGCGTGGTCGACGGACACCAAAGGCGACGAGCGATTCACGATCAAGGTTAAGCAACTTTCAACCGGCGAAGTTCTTGCCGATGAGATCACTAACGCCGCCCACGGGGTGACTTGGTCTGCCGACGGTAACTATCTGTTCTACGCCACCGTCGACGATTCTTGGCGACCACACCAGGTTTGGCGACATGAACTCGGCGCGACCAGCAAGGACGTTCTGGTCTTCGAAGAGCCTGATGAGCGCTACTTCGTCGGGGTCGGTCGAACAGCATCAGAGAAGTTCCTAGCGATTGGCGTCGGCTCGAAAGTTACGAGCGAGACTCGGTTGCTCGATGCCACCAATCCCACCGGCGATTTTGAGATCGTTTGGCCGCGGCGCGAAGGCGTCGAATACTCAGTCGAGCACTTCCGGTTGGCCGGTAACGACAAATTGGCGATCCTGCACAACGATGGCGCGATCAACTTCGAATTGGTCACCGCCGACCTTGCGACTCCTGACCGAACTGAAGTGCTCATCGCTGGTTCGGACGACGTGCGACTCGAGGGAGTTGACGCCTTCA
>JAKPAQ010000223.1 GCA_029779385.1 Actinomycetes bacterium
CTTACAGCATCCAACTCACCTGCTCGAGCCTGACGTTCGGCTGTGTTGGCGCGACCATCACGGATGTGCTCCCAGCGGACCTTGAAGTCACGTCGCTGCCCCCGAGCAACAGCGAGCGCAAGGTGACCTACGACCAGAACACGCGCACCCTGACTGTCGAGTTCCTCTTGCCGTTGACCAACCCTTCTGGCAGCTTCGGGCTGCCTGCAGGTCTCGGCAGAACCGTTCAGGTTGGAATGCGACTTCCGAGCGAGACACCGATCGTCACCGCACAGTGATCCCGAATACCGCCGATGGCAGTGGCTCCAACACCAACTCACCGTCGGCGAGTGCGTCAATCACTGCGAACGTCCCGGTCGTCGTCCGGCCGGTTGCCACCAAGTCGTGGTCCCCGTCGTCAGGAATCGCGCTCTCGGGAGCTGAAAGCACGGTGACCCTCGGCGTCCGCAACGCCTCCTCAAGTTCTGCGGAGATTCGCAAACTGCGAGTCACCGACGACACTTCCGCAACGTTC
Source organism: Actinomycetes bacterium (assembly GCA_029779385.1). Next base: position 515 of record JAKPAQ010000223.1, read on the forward strand.
AACGCATTCGATGTGACCCGACTCGGTCCGGTCAAGTCGTACCCTGCGGGTGCCAACCGCGTCATCGTTGGTGTCTGTACGAAGGCGCTGCCATCCGCGTGTGCCGAGGGCGAGTGGATTGAATCCGCTGCGTTGTCGGGGAACGGCCCGTTCTCGCCGCCGGCCGGCGTCGCTCCCGATGCCATCACTGGCGTTCGCTTCACATTCCAGGACTCAGGTGCTGGCAACCTTCCGTACAGCGCAACCGACGGCCAGGTTGAGGTCGGCCTCAAACTCCGAGACGACTACCGCACGTCGGGCCTGCCGATTGACCCACAGACTCGCACCACCGTCACCAACAAGGCGCTACCGACTGCAGTCGATTCGCTGGACGAGCCGACTGATGGCGATTTGGTGAACGCGCCCTACAACATCGACCCGAACGCAATCACGGTCAAGGCGACCAAGAACATGTTTGCGGATTCAGCCGGTGACTGGACGACCAATGGCAATTTGGTGGCTGGCCAAGACTCTGGCATCACGATGACGCTCAACGCCAAGAACACCTCGGCATCACCGGTCACAAGCCTGATCATCGACGAACCATCCGTGACGACGCCGAGTGATTTCGACAAGATCGACGCGTCGAAGGCCCGGTTCAGTTGGCCAACAGGTGCGACCTCTGCGAAGTTCGAAGTTACTTGTCGCAGCGGAGCGAACCCGGCCGCAAAGACGTATAGCAATCCGCCGAGCAGC
>JAKPAQ010000238.1 GCA_029779385.1 Actinomycetes bacterium
CACCGTAGACGTGGCCGACGAGGTCGAAATGTCGGTCGAGATCGAGGTCGGCAAACACAAAGAACTCGAAATCGAAATCAAGTGGTGAAGTGACTTCAGCACCTGAATCGACCTTCGCGGCCGCAACCGCGGTCACCGCGAACGACGACGGCACCTTTTCGGCGGAGGTCGATTCACGCTGGACGGTCGCCGGCAACCCAAACGGCGGCTACCTGCAGGCGATGATGGCTCGGGCGGCGCAGCAGGTTTCGCCACATCCTCACGTCGTTGCGGCGAGCACTCATTTCCTGCGAGCGCCCGAATGCGGCCCGGCCGCCTTGCAGGTGACGACGTTGCGCGAGGGCCGAAGTGCCAGCCAGTTCCGGGTGGGGTTGACCCAAGACGGCGAACTCAAGGCCGAGACTACTTTCGCACTGGGTGACTTATCTGCAGTTGACCCGACGCCGCAGTGGGCGGCTCAGACACTCCCGGCGCCAGTTCGCCCGTTCGACCAGTGCCCACGGTTCCTGCCGCCGCAGGAAGTTTTTCCGGTCCAGATTCTCGAGCACGTCGCCTTGCACCTTGAACCCGAAGCGTTAGCGTTCACCGCCGGTCAGCCTCGAGGCCTCGGCCTGCTTACCGGCTGGCTGGACTTGCCCGGCGGCGCCGACTTCGACTCCACTTCGTTGCTGCTCGCGGCCGACTGTTTCCCGCCGGCGACCTTCGATATTGAACTGACCGGTTGGGTGCCGACGCTGGAACTTTCGACCTACGTGCGCGCCCTGCCGGCGCCCGGGCCAGTGCAGATTCATTTTCAAGCGAACCTGATTCAAGGCAACCGTGTCGATGAAACCTGCACGATCCGTGACAGTGCGGGCAATGTGGTTGCTCAGTCCCACCAGTTGGCCGGGATCCGGCTCGCCGCTAACCCGAAGTGACAGGTAGCAGGGTCGCCGCGACTTCCGTTCGATGACTAACGCTGTTGGCTGAGGGTCCCGTCTTGGTCGAGTTCGAGTACTACTTCTAGTTCGAGCCGGTCAAGGAACCGC
>JAKPAQ010000249.1 GCA_029779385.1 Actinomycetes bacterium
GATGAGAGCGAACTTGACCCGGTCGAGCAGGTCGAGACGGGCATCGCCCGGATAAATGAGGGCGTCGCCGCCGAACTCATCCAACGACTCCACGAACGCGAACCGGCCTTCTTCGAACAGGCGGTCGTCGATCTGGTTGTCGCGATGGGTTACGGCGGAGCCGATGCTCGAGCCACCCGGACACAGTTGTCGAACGACGGCGGAATCGACGGCATCATCGACCAGGACACCCTTGGGTTGAATCGGGTCTATATCCAGGCCAAGCGTTACGCGCCCGAGAACGCTGTCGGTCGCCCTGACATCCAGTCATTTGTGGGGGCGATGCACGGCCAGCAAGCAAATCAGGGCGTTTTCATCACGACCGGACGCTTCAGTTCGGGCGCCGTTGACTACGCCGAAAGTGTCGCCACTCGAGTTGTGTTGATCGACGGGCAGCGTCTCGCCGATTTGATGATCCGCTATCGAGTGGGCGTGCAAGCCAAACGAACACTTCACATTGTTGAAGTAGATGAGGACTTTTTCGTATGACCAAGGAACAGCAGCGCGCCGAACTCCACAAGACCATCTGGCGTATCGCCAACGATTTGCGTGGCAGCGTCGACGGTTGGGACTTCAAGTCTTATGTGCTCGGCATGCTCTTCTACCGGTTCATTTCCGAGAACCTGGCCGCCTACCTGAACGGTCTTGAGCGCGAGGCCGGCGTCGCAGACTTCGACTACGCCAAACTTGGCGATGCGGACGCGGAGTTCGGTCGCAAGGACACGGTCGACGAAAAGGGCTTCTACATCCTGCCGAGCGAACTGTTCGCGAACGTTCGAAAACGCGCCGCCGGAGACGAGAACCTCAACGAGACGCTCGCGCGAATCTTTACCAACATCGAAGGATCGGCTGTTGGCAGTGACAGTGAGGACGACCTCAAGGGCTTGTTCGATGATTTGGACGTCAACAGCGCCAAACTCGGCAACACGGTCGCGCGACGCAACGAGAAACTGGTCAAGTTGCTCGACGCGATCGGTGACCTAGATCTTGGCGGCGAGTTCACCGAGAACACGATCGACGCTTTCGGTGACGCATACGAGTACCTGATGCAGATGTACGCATCGAGCGCCGGCAAATCAGGTGGCGAGTACTACACGCCTCAAGAAGTCAGTGAACTGCTCGCCCGGATCACCGTCGTCGGCAAGACCCAGGTGAACAAGGTCTACGACCCGGCCGTCGGATCCGGATCGCTGCTGCTGAAGTTCGCGAAAGTCCTCGGCAAAGAGAACGTGCGGCAGGGCTTCTACGGCCAGGAGATCAACCTGACCACCTACAACCTCGCCAGGATCAACATGTTCCTGCACGACGTGAACTACGAGAAATTCAACCTCGCCCACGGCGACACCCTCATCGACCCCGCCCACTGGGATGACGAACCGTTCGAAGCGATCGTCTCCAACCCGCCGTACTCGATCAAGTGGGACGGCGACGCCAACCCGCTGCTCATCAACGACCCACGCTTCGCACCAGCCGGTGTGCTCGCACCGAAGTCGAAGGCGGATCTCGCGTTCACCATGCACATCCTGTCGTGGCTCGCCGTCAACGGCACGGCGGCGATCGTCGAGTTCCCCGGCGTGCTCTACCGAGGCGGAGCTGAGCGGAAGATCCGCAAATACCTCATCGATAACAACTATGTGGATGCTGTCATCCAGCTGCCGCCGGACTTGTTCTTCGGCACCACGATCGCAACCTGCATCATCGTGCTCAAGAAATCCAAGACCGACAACTCCGTGCTCTTCATCGACGCATCCGCCGAGTTCAAACGCGTCGGCAACAAGAACAAACTCACCGAATCCAACCAGCAGCACGTGCTCGATACCTTCACGGCCCGCGAAAGTGTCGACCATGTCGCCGCACTCGTGTCGAACGAAGACATCGCCGCGAACGACTACAACATCGCCGTGTCCTCCTACGTCGAGCAGGAAGACACCCGCGAGACCGTCAATATCACGGAACTGAACGCGGAGATCGCACGCATCGTCGCCCGCCAGCAAGAACTCCGCACCTCGATCGACGAGATCGTCGCCGACCTGGAGGGCACGAAGTGAGTCGGATCGACGACCTGATCGCAGAGCTTGCTCCGGAAGGCGTGCGTCACGTCGCGCTGTCGGAGGTGGCTGAGTACTCCCCGACGCGCGTTGACGCAGCAGATCTTGATGAAACGAGCTTCGTTGGTGTCGATAACCTAGTCTCAGACAAGGGCGGACGTGTCGACGCGAGCTACCCTCCGAATACCGCACGCCTGACCGCATACGAGCCCGGCGACATCCTTCTCGGCAACATCCGCCCGTACCTCAAGAAGGTCTGGCTCGCGACGAATGCCGGTGGCTGTAGCGGCGACGTTCTCGCGGTTCGCATAGTGCGAGAGCATCGTGAGTCGCTTGATCCTGCCTTCCTCTATTACCTTCTTTCCTCTGACAGCTTCTTCGCGTACAACATGCAGCACGCGAAGGGTGCGAAAATGCCGCGGGGCAACAAGTCAGCGATCCTGAATTACCGAATCCCCGTCCCTCCTCTCGAGGTTCAGCGCGAGATCGTGAAAGCATTGGACGCGTTCACCGAGCTTGAGGCGGCGCTTGAGGCGGAGCTTGAGGCACGGCGACTGCAGTATGCCCACTACCGGGACACGCTTCTGACCTTCCCCGAAGCGGGGGGGGTACGGAGGATTCCGATGGGTGAGCTGGCGATCAACCACGATTCGAAGCGGAAGCCCGTCACGAAGGGCCAGCGCGAGCCAGGCGACATTCCGTACTACGGCGCATCTGGAGTCGTGGACTACGTGAAGGACTACATCTTCGACGGGGACTACCTTCTGGTTTCGGAGGACGGAGCCAACCTTCTCGCCCGTTCAACCCCGATTGCGTTTTCCGTTTCCGGCAAGACCTGGATCAACAACCACGCGCACGTGCTCGAGTTTCCTAGTTACACCGAGCGCCGATTCGTTGAGATCTATCTCAACTCGATCGACCTGTCGCCCTACGTATCGGGAGGCGCGCAGCCAAAGTTGAATCAGGCCAACCTGAACAAGATCTTGGTGCCCGTGCCTGACCTCGAGGAGCAGGAACGAATCGTCGGCATCCTTGATCGTCTTGACGCGCTGGTGAACAGCCTCACCGAGGGTCTTCCGGCTGAACTGCACGCCCGTCGTCAGCAATACGAGTACTACCGGGACAAGCTGCTGACTTTCGCTGAGGTCGCGGCATGACGGAGCCGAAGGCGATGCGGTACGAGACGATCGCGGTCTCTTCGGAGAGCACCGTCGTCGCTGAATTCGTGCCGGATGCGGCTGCGGAGACGGCCTACCAGTCCGAGGCTGACCTGGAGCGCGAGCTGGTCAAGCTGCTGCAGGGGCAGGCGTACGACTACCTCCCGATCACGACGGAAGCACAGCTCGTCGCAAATCTCCGCTCCCAGTTGGAAGCACTGAACGGCATCACGTTCAGCGACACCGAGTGGGAACGGTTCTTCAGCGAGAAGGTCGCGGGGGCCAACGACGGCATCGTCGAGAAAACCGTCCGCATTCAAGAGGACCACGTTCAGGTCTTGAAGCGCGACGACGGAACGACGAAGAACGTCCAGCTGATCGACAAGACCAACATCCACAACAACCGGCTGCAGGTCATCAATCAGTACGAGATCGGCCAAGGTGACGGCGGAGCACGCCGCTCCAACCGCTACGACGTCACGATCCTCGTCAACGGCCTGCCGCTCGTGCATGTCGAGCTCAAGCGCCGCGGTGTGGACATCCGCGAGGCGTTCAACCAGATCGACCGCTACCAGCGCGACAGCTTTTGGGCAGGTTCCGGCCTGTTCGAGTACGTCCAGCTCTTCGTGATCAGTAACGGCACGCTCACCAAGTACTACTCCAACACCACGCGGTTCCAGCACGTGAAGGAAGCGGCCGGCGCCAAGCGAGGCAAGAAGACCTCCAACTCGTTCGAGTTCACCTCAGCGTGGGCCGACGCCTCCAACCGGCCGATTCAAGACCTGACCGGATTTGCCAAGACATTCTTCGCCAAACACTCCCTGCTCAACGTGCTCACGAAATACTGCGTGCTCACCGCTGACCGGCTCCTGCTGGTGATGCGCCCGTACCAGATCGTCGCGACCGAGCGGGTGATCCAGAAGATCGAGATCGCCACCAACTACAAGCAGCTCGGCACCGTCGGCGCGGGCGGCTATGTCTGGCACACCACCGGTTCGGGCAAGACTCTCACCTCATTCAAGACCGCCCAGCTGGCGTCGCGGATGGCGAGCGTCGACAAGGTCCTGTTCGTCGTGGACCGCAAGGACCTCGACTACCAGACCATGCGCGAATACGACCGGTTCGAGAAAGGCGCAGCCAACTCCAACACGTCGACGTCGGTGCTGAAAAAGCAACTCGAAGACCCGGGCGCGAAAATCATCATCACCACCATCCAAAAACTCGCGACCTTCATCAACGCCAACAAAGGCCACGCGATCTACGACGGCCACATCGTCCTGATCTTCGACGAATGTCATCGCTCCCAGTTCGGTGACATGCACTCGGCAATCACCAAATCGTTCAAGCGGTACAACATGTTCGGCTTCACCGGCACGCCGATCTTCGCCGTCAACTCCACCAGCGGAGGAGACCCGAACCCGCGCACCACCCCGCAAGCGTTCGGCTGCTACCTGCACGGCAACCCGACAGAATGCCCTGCAGCCGACCATCAGATGGCCGTCCACACCTACACGATCGTGGACGCGATCAACGACAAGAACGTGCTGCCGTTTCGCATCGACTACGTCAACACCATCAAACTGCCCGAAGGGATGACCGACAAACAGGTCTCGGCGATCGACACCGAAAAAGCATTGCTAGCCGACGAGCGGATCGACCAAGTCGTGAAATACACGCTCGACCACTTCGACCAGAAGACCCGGCGAGCCAAAAGTTACGGCCACAAAGTCGTGACGAACGTTTCCGAAGTGATCGCCAGCAAACGCCGAGTCAGCGAATCGACCCAGCCTCGCCGCGTCCGAGGATTCAATGCGCTGTTTGCGACGGCCTCGATCGAAGCGGCCAAAAAGTACTACGCCTTCTTTGAGTTGCAGCAATGCCGACGAGAAGAAGCCGAGCCCGGCTATCAGCGGTTGAAGATCGGACTGATCTATTCGTTCTCGGCCAACGAAGCCGAAGCCGAAGACTACTTGGACGAAGAAGGCTTCGAAACCGACTCGTTAGACAAGATGTCCCGAGATTTCCTTGAGGACGCAATTCTGGACTACAACGACATGTTCGGCACCAGCTACGACACGTCTGCCGACAAGTTTCAAAACTTCTACAAAGACCTCTCGCTGCGATTGAAAAACCGCGAAATCGACCTGGTCATCGTCGTCAACATGTTCCTCACCGGCTTCGACGCCACCACCATGAACACGCTGTTCGTGGACAAGAACCTGCGCTCCCACGGGCTGATCCAGGCATACTCGCGCACCAACCGAATCCTCAACTCGGTCAAGACCTACGGCAACATCGTGTCCTTCCGAGACCTGGAAGAAGAAACAAACGACGCCATCGCCCTGTTCGGCAACAAAGACGCGCGCGGCATCGTGCTGCTCAAGCCGTTCGCCGAGTACTACAGCGAATACGCCGACAAAGCCTCCGAGTTGCTCGCCAAGTTCCCGCTTGATGAGCAAATCGTCGGCGAGTCGGCGCAGAAGGAATTCATCGCTCTGCTTGGTGCGATTCTGCGACTGCAAAACATCCTGACCTCGTTCGACGACTTCGCGGGCAACGAGATCATCACCGCCCGCCAGATGCAGGACTACCGCAGCATCTACCTGAACCTCTACGCCGAGTTCCGCTCAGAAAGCGACAGCGAAAAGGAAACGATCAACGACGACGTCGTCTTCGAGATCGAACTGATCAAACAAGTCGAGATCAACGTCGACTACATCCTCATGCTCGTCGCCAAATGGCGCGACGAACGAGGCAATGGAGACGACAAAGACTTGGCGGGGTTGAAGGACATTCAACGATCCGTGGACTCCAGCCCGACGCTGCGCAACAAGCGTGACCTCATCATGGACTTCGTCGACCGGGTTTCGGCCTCCGGCGAGATCGACGAAGAATGGCGCGCCTACGTCGCCGCCCAACGCACCGCCGAACTCGACGCCATTATCAGCGAAGAGAACCTCAAAGCCGACGAAACCAGGACGTTCGTCGAAGGGGCCTTCCGCGACGGATCCATCCAAACAACAGGCACGGCAATCACCAAGATCCTGCCCCCCACGTCCCGCTTCTCCGCTGGTGGCAGCCACGGCGAAAAGAAGGCACGAGTGCTCGACCGGCTCGGCAAGTTCTTCGATCGGTTCTTTGGGTTGAGCGCCGGAAGTAACGATCAATAGCCGGCAAGGACGACGCAAATCGTCAATCGACCATGCCGATTTCGTTGGAGAACGCGGCCAGTGCCTCGGCGGCCTTGTCGCGTCGCGACTGACGCGCCTGTTGAAATTCCAAAATCGCCTGCGCAGGTACTCGATGGTGGGTCCCGACCTTCACGTCCTCGGTTGAGTTATCCAAGGCAGCACGGAGCGCCTGAACATCGTCGATAAGTGGGTCTGTCACGCCTGGGAGACTTTTCGACCGGGGGAAGGTCTTGCAGATCGAGTTTTAGTCCGGCGGGATCGGCCAGAGTCCAGCAAGAATCACTGGTTCGGGCCCGTCGGAATATCTCTGATCCCCTTGGTTTCCTTGCCTCCGGCTGTCCCGCGAAAGATCGTGGTGAAGGGTGCTGCGAGGCATGGGCAAAGCCGCTCGCCCTAGGTGATCTTCAGTCCGCCGACCCTTGTCGGTGGTGACAGTTAGCCTGAGCAAGCAGTAACCCCGGAGACATGCTCTCGCAGAGGCCTTCCGGGGTCTTCGATGTTCGGGTTACCTGCACGCCGAGCAGCGCGGCAGGCGGACGACTTGGTGTGGCCCCGACACAACCGGCCGGTTGGCTAACTCAGTGCCCGGCTCCCAACCCGCCCGAGAGCCGCGCATGGAAGTCGGTGGTGAACTCGTTCATGCCGACAAACTCGACGGACTTTCCGTGCCGCTCGTATTTGGTTTCGATCGCGTCAAGCGCAGCGACGGTCGACGCGTCCCAAATGTGTGAGTTCGTCAGGTCGATGACGACCCGTTCTGGGTCTGCGGCGTACTCGAACATCGTCGTCAGGTCGTTGGACGAGGCGAACAAAAGTTGGCCCTCGACCGTGTAGTGCGCGGTGGCACCTTCGGGCGAATCGATGAGTTCGCGATCGACCGAAACCAAGTGGGCTACTCGGCGAACGAACATCACGCTCGCGACGAACACGCCAACGACGACACCGATCGCGAGGTTGTGGGTGGCGACGACCACGGCAACGGTCGTCACCATCACGGTCGTTTCGCTCTTCGGCATCCGCTTGAGGGTCGACGGCGTGATCGAGTGCCAGTCGAACGTGCCGACTGAAACCATGATCATCACCGCAACAAGCGCGGCCATCGGAATGATCGCCACGACGTCGCCGAGCACGACGATCAGGAGCAGCAGGAAGACACCGGCCAGGAACGTCGAGATTCGGGTGCGGGCGCCAGAGACCTTCACGTTGATCATCGTCTGGCCGATCATCGCGCAACCGCCCATCCCGCCGAACATGCCCGAGACGATGTTCGCGACACCCTGACCCCAGCTCTCGCGAGTCTTGTTCGAGTGCGTGTCGGTGACGTCGTCGACGAGCTTGGCGGTCATCAGCGACTCCATCAACCCGACCAGCGCCATCCCGAGCGCAAACGGGGCAATGATCGTCAACGTCTCCCACGTCCACGGCACGTCCGGGATGAACAACTCCGGCAGGCTCTTGGGCAGTTCGCCCTGATCGCCGACCGTCGGCACTTGGATCGCGAAAACTACGACGATCGCCGTCACCAAGATGATCGACACCAGCGGCGCCGGCACGATGTTCGTGAGCCGCGGCAGCAAAACCATGACTATCAGTCCGCCGGCCACCAGCGGATAGACCAGCCAAGGCACGTCGATCAGGTGCGGGAGTTGAGCAACAAAAATCAGGATCGCCAGCGAGTTCACGAACCCGACCATCACGCTGCGCGGAATGAACCGCATCAGTTTTGCCACGCCAAAGACCGCGAGCAAGATCTGAAAAACGCCCGCCAACAGCACGGTGGCGATGAAATAGTCCATCCCGTAGTCGCGTGCCACGGGCGCGATCACCAGCGCAACCGCGCCAGTCGCCGCCGAAATCATCGCCGGCCGGCCGCCGACGAACGCGATCGTGATGGCCATGATGAATGAGGAGTACAGGCCCACTTTCGGGTCGACGCCCGCGATGATGGAGAACGAGATCGCCTCGGGAATCAACGCCAGCGCCACGACCAGACCGGCGAGCGCTTCGCGGGTCAGCAGGCGAGGGGTTTTCAACGCAGTCATCACCGACGGTTCGGCGCGGTACCGGTTCGGGTCTTCGGCAGTCTTCGTTGTCGTGGTCACTAATAGCCTTCGATTCAGGGCAGCGGACCGCCGCCGAGCAAAACTTCGCCACTAACTGTCTCAGACGTCGCTGCTCAGCGACCTCGCTCGGTGAGCACCAGCAAGAGTTCGGCGCGGGCTACCGGGTCGTCCAACTCCTCGCCAAAAATTTCGCGAAGTTGGCGGACGCGATAGCTGACGGTTTGCGGGTGGATGAACAGTTCGCGCGCCACCTCGGGCCGCGACCCCCAATGCAGCAGCCAACTGTGCAGGGTCTCTAGGAGTCGTTCGCGTGAAGCGGCCGGCAGGTGATCAAGTCGACCGAGACGCCGCTCGGCCAGCACCGCCAACGCTTCGGCTTCGCCGCGCAAACTCAGTACCGCGAGATGGTCGTCGACGAACGCGACCTCGTTGGCCGCACCCAAACCGAGCGTGGCAGTCAGTTCGGCCAAGCGAACCCCCTCAGGCACGCGCCGCCAGTTCAGTGCCGGCCCGACCACCGCCGACCGGCCGTCCAACGCGGCCGTCAACTGGTCGCGCTCAGTGCGCCGGCTTCGCCGAATCAACAGAACGGCATCGTCGGCGCGTTCGATCACCACCCCGTCGCCGCCATAACGAAAACGGGCGTCGCGGGCGTGCGCCAACGGCAACAGCACCGGAACGAGGTCGCCCAAGCCAGACCAACCGATTTCGGCGGCCGCGTGCAAAACCGTCGCCTCGGCCGCACTGCCACGCAGCAACAATTCGCCCAACAGTCGCCGACGTCGATCGGTTTCGCCGGCCTGCTCACGCAACTGGCGCGCATACCCGTCGGTCGCGGCCGCGACGAGCGCGTCGACATAGGCGGTCACCGCGTCAGCCAGGTCGAGCAGTTCAGTCGGGTCGACCGACCGCACCTGACTCAAGGCGTCGACGGCTTCGCGCAACAACCCCCGGCCGGCAGTACGAAGGGCCGCCAGCAGCACTTCGGGGCTGCGCTCGTCGCGGGCCTCGGCCGCACCCAAGGCGGTGAACGTTTCACTCACCACCGTTGGCAATGCGGGCACGTCAGAGCCCACCAAATCAAGGAAGTGTTCCAGCGCCGACCGAACCGCCAGGTGGACGTCGCGTTCGAACTTCGCCTCACCGGCCCGCGAAAAACCGGGCACCTCGTTGACGGCCAACGCGACCGCCTCGATCGTGCGATCCAACCGCGAACCGAGGGCCGCAGAAAGGTCAGCAGGCAGTCGCCGCCACGGACGCTCGGGGACCAAGGACGCTGACACCAGTCGATTCTGTCACAGGGTGATAAAAAGTGCCCTGATTCTTCGTCCTCGAAGGCCCAAGACGCGCGCGCCCAATCGCGAGAGGATAGGAAAGTTACGACCTTTCTCTTTGAGGAGCCAAAAATGGAGTACACCTCCGCCCGTCAACACGTTCTCGACATGTGCAGCACGATGCTCGAGCGCGGCTACCTCAAAGCGACCGAAGGAAACGTGTCGACTCGCATCGCGGGCCGTGAGCTTTACGCCGTAACTCCGAGCAACTACGACTACGACAAGATGCGCCTCGAGGACATCTGCATCGTCGACTTCGACGGCAAGCACGTGCCCGACGAGTACTCCACCGACGGGATCGTGCCGTCGATCGAGTGCGGCATGCACGCCAACATCTACCGCGAACGTCCCGACGTGAACGCGATCGTGCACACCCATCAGCCGTACGCGTCCGCGCTGGCCTACCTGCGCAAAGAGATCCCGCCGTTGACCGACGAGCAGGTGCGCTTCCTCGGCAAGAAGGTCGCGATCATCGACTACGCCCCCTCGGGCACCGGGTTCTTGGCCAAGAACGTGCAAAAGAAGGTCGCCTCGGGCGACAACGCCTTCATCATCGCCAACCACGGCATCGTGGCAGTGGGCACCGACCCGGACCGGGCGGTGTTCAACATGGCGTTGCTGGAGAAAGTCTCGATCGCCTACCTGTTGGCGCTGAGTACCGAAAGCGGCAAGGTTTACACGATCCCGGCGCCGATCCGCGAAGTCGCGTTCACGAAACTGCGCAAAGACCAGAAGCGAATCGCCGCGCAGATCACCAAGTCCGTTCCGCCGGTGCGGGTCGAGGTCGAAGAGACCTTGCCCAGCGCCGACGAGGTCGCCGCCAAGATCGCTGACGGGCCGAAGGTGGCCGCAGACGTGCGCACCAGCGAAGTCGCCGGCAGCGAGTCGGCCAAACTCGGCTACGCGATCAGCGAATACCTCGACGTCGACGACACGATGCGCCGACTCAAAGCACTGGTCGACCAGCCGATCCGCGGCCTGCGCCACGACGCCCAACTCGAAGTGCTCGACTGGTTCGAAACCAAATGCACCGCGAGCAAGGAAATCACCGAGCGGGCGAAGAAGCGCATCCCCGGCGGCGTGCAACACAACCTAGCCTTCAACTACCCGTTCCCGCTGGCGATCGAAAAGGCCGAAGGCGCGCACCTGGTTGACCGCGACGGCAACACCTACATCGACTTCCTGCAAGCCGGCGGCCCGACGATCCTGGGCAGCAACTACGGTCCGGTCAACGAACAAGTCGCCGAGGTGGTGCGCAAGTCCGGTCCGGTGACCGGCCTGTTCCACGAGTACGAACTGAAGTTGGCCGAGTCGATCAACCGGTACATGCCGCACATCGAGATGTACCGTTCCTTGGGTTCTGGCACCGAAGGCGTCATGGCGGCCGTGCGCGGCGCCCGGGCGTTCACCGGCAAGAAGATGGTGATCAAGGTCGGCGGCGCGTACCACGGTTGGTCCGACTCGATGGTCTACGGACTGCGCGTTCCCGGCACGTTCCGGATGAACGCCAAGGGCATCCCGTTCGCGGCCACCGCCAGCACGCGCGAGACGTTCCCGCACGACCTGGGCCAACTTCGTCGCAAACTCATGGAGAACCGTGCGCGAGGCGGAACCGCGGCGGTAATCGTCGAGCCGCTCGGCCCCGAGTCGGGCACCCGGCCGGTGCCGTTCGACTTCAACGCCGGCGTGCGCGCCCTGTGCGACGAGTTCGGCGCCATGTTGATCTTTGACGAAGTGGTCACCGGTTTCCGCATCGGTATGGGCGGCGCGGCCGGCTACTTCGGCGTCACCCCCGACCTGACTGTCCTCGGCAAGGCCGTCTCCGGAGGCTACCCGATGGCCGGTGGTGTCGGCGGGCGTGAGGAAGTCATGGCCGCGTTCGGCTCCGGCCTAGACGGCAAGTCCGGCGCGCACATTCAAGTCGGCGGCACGCTGTCGGCGAACCCGCTCTCCAGCGCCGCCGGCCACTTCGCGATCGAGGAAATGGCGCGCACGAACGCCCCCGTCATCGCCGGTCGAGCCGGCGACCGCCTCGCCCGCGGACTGCAGCGACTGATCGACAAGCACGGCCTGCCGTACGTCGCCTACAACCAGGGTTCGATCGTCCACCTCGAGTGCAGCGGCGTGATGCTGCTCGACATGAAGAACCCGCTCAAACTCCTCAAGGAGAACAAGCCGCGCAAGCAGTTGATGGAGCATATGGGTGCGGCTTACGCTTCCCACGGCATCATTTCGCTGGCGGGCTCGCGGTTGTACACCTCGATGGCTGACACTGACGAGGTAATCGACGACGCCTTGGCCCGCTTCGATCAGGTCTTCTCGCTGGTCGAGGGAGTTTGAGTAGATGCCGGGTGAAGCGACGCCAACCCCGGCCGAAGGAGGAGTGCCAGTGACGCGCTACGTGCTGGGCGTGGACTTGGGCACCAGCG
>JAKPAQ010000250.1 GCA_029779385.1 Actinomycetes bacterium
CACCTGTGCCGTGATCTGGGTACTGATCTTGCGATTTGCGGGAATAGTGATGGGTCCGAAGGGTTGGGCAGACAGTCGAATTGGTGGATCACCCGTGAGCGTCATCCCGACAGTGACTGGCACCGGCAAGTCGTTGGAAATGGTGATCGGAATTTCACCCGTCTCGCTGGAGAAGTTCTTCACACCTCCCGACAGCACCCGGACGAGACCCATCTCGTTCGAGAGTTCCTTGTCAATCGAGTTGAGTAGCGCGGTGCCGCCGTCGCGATCAATTCGCCACGCGCCTGACGTCGTGCGCAGCAGCGCCGACGAGTACTTCTCCGTCAGCTGGCCTGGCTGATCCAGGATTGCCGAGAAGACCTCGAGATTGTCCTGGGTGTTTTGGACCCGCTGGAGGTACGCGGGGCTCAGACTGGCGCGCCGGGAACCCGCGGTTACTGGCGACAGCGAGCGTGTTGAGTCCTTCGGGGTCGCCGCCAGAAGTTGAGCGAGTGTGGCGCTTCGCATCCATGGCGAGGTTCTCAGCGCTCCCAAGATGTCGCCAACCACAGCACTGTTGGGGTCCCACCGCGGATCGGGTCCTAGTGCAATGATTCGCTCGGAATCCGGCGAATCGATCGTGATCTGACCGGAATCGGCGAGGAATCGCTGACGTGCAAGCACCGCCTCGTTTGCGGAACTTGCGGCGTTGCCAAACGACGATGACAACACTCGGTCGGTAAGTACAGCAGCCAGTGGCCCAGATTCGGTGCGAAGCACGGCGGAACTAATCCCGCTTGGCCCGCCGTTGGTCGGTGGCAGAAGTGCCGCGTTGTCGAGCGCGACTGTTCTGACACCGGACTTCTGTAGCAAGCTCAGCGTTTTCGTGTCAGTACGAGTTCCTGGCGGCCAGCCGATCGATGAAGTCACCGGGCGCGCGAGCAGCGCAGTTACGGCCTCCGGTGCAGTTGTTGTTGCTTGGACGACATCCTGGGTCATTTTGGCGCGATTGAGGGCAGTCACGTCGGGGACCGCGTAGGCGGCTGCGTTCACCGATGCGGTTGCTAACCCTGCACGCGTACGCGCTAACCAATCGATCGCCGGTTGTGGGCTGCCACCGGGGAGGGCGCCCCCGTTTGGTCCGGCAACTTGGTAGCCAGTGGTCATTCCATTCACTGCTTGCAGCACCTGAGGGTCAACGGCCCACTCGGCCTGCGCCTTCGCCGCGATCCCAAGGTCTAGAACTCGACTCAACCGCCCAGCGGGTGTGATTTCTGTCGGAGTCCGGTCAGTGAGAAAAACATTGTTGGCGTTGCGATCCGGCCAGTCACTGAGCGGCCACAACCACACGACTTTGGTTGGCTTGACGGAGTCGGGGTTCGGAAACCATGGCAGGAAGGTCTGCACTGATGTTGTGACTTGTGAGTCGGTGCGCGATGTCGCGTCGACTCGGAGCCCGTACACGCCGCTGTTTCCAAGCCCGAGGTCCGACATCGGGACCTTGATGTTCCATGGGGCACTAGCTCCCGGTGCCAACGTGGCCTTGACTTCGACGGAACCATTCGGAATCCCACGGGTGTTGGGTGTCTCGCTTCCGTCAGCAACTTTTGCAAGTTGCGCGCGATTACCCATCCGTTCCTGCGACAGCCGAAGCTCAACGTTGGCGCCACCGATCTCGCGGTCGGACGTGTTGGTGATGGTCCCCCCGAGTTGCAGGTCGTCCTTTGGCCTCGGAACGACGGGGGCTAACGAATCGACGGACATCGAGATGCCCGTCGATTCTTGGTCTTCCTGATTCTTTGCCGCAGGGGCGCTAGCGATGGCTTGTCCAGCGATCGCAACAGAAAAGATCGCGGAGGCGGCGCAGACGGCCAGGATTTGCCTGCTTCTCACCCGTAATCCGCCAACAACTGAGGTACTGATTCCATCAGTCGCCGCTCGTCGGCGTATGCGAGGCGACTGCTGACGTCAGCAAGGGGTACCCACTCAACCTCAACCACTTCAGCGTCGTCAGCACTGAGCTGCCCGCCCACTTGTTCCATCAAGAAGTGGTAGACGGTCTTGTGGATTCTTCGGCCATCGGCGACGAACCAGAAATCAATGGCGCCAAGCGGGGCAAGGATGCGTCCGGCGATGCCGGTTTCCTCCTCGACTTCGCGCACTGCTGCTTGTTCACGGGTCTCGCCCGGTTCGACGTGGCCTTTGGGTAACGACCACATCAGGCGGCCTCGGCGGTCCAGCCGACCGATCAATGCAGCGGATGGCGGATTCGCACTGCGGTCCACAACGAGGCCGCCGGCACTGGTCTCTTCACTTGGTGGGGTTCGACGTGGTGCGCGAACGTCAGAGGGGACAGGTACGTGCTGGCCGCTAACAGGGGTATTTGGAGTTGACGCGGCCATGCGGTGAGGATAGTCGGCAAATCGTTCCGGCACCGGAACTAAGGTGTGCTCAACATGACTCAATCCCAAGGACCTGCCCCGTTGCGCGTATCAATGGACGCGCTAGCCGACGTGCTCCCGCTTGCCTGCGACCTCGGGGAGCGGTTTGCCGAACAGGGGTACGAAGTAGCACTGGTCGGCGGTTCGGTACGAGACGCGATGCTTGGTCGGCTCGGGAATGACTTGGACTTCACCACAAATGCGCGCCCGGAAGCCGTCCTCAGGCTGTTGAACCGGTGGGCGGAATCCACTTGGGACATCGGCATTCGATTCGGGACAGTGGGCGCGCTCAAGGATGGCTACCAGATCGAGGTCACGACTTATCGCGCTGAGTCCTACGACGTCGAATCCCGAAAACCGGTCGTGGATTTCGGGGACACACTCGCCGAAGACCTCGTTCGCCGTGACTTCACGATCAACGCCATGGCGGTCACGTTGCCGGACGTGGGCTTCGTTGATCTGCACGGCGGTGTGGCGGATTTGGGGGCGGGACTGTTGCGAACCCCCGGACGTCCGGAGGATTCCTTCGATGACGACCCGCTGCGGATGATGCGAGCGGCCCGATTCGCTTCCCAACTTGAAATGACTGTGGCGCCTGAGGCAGTCGCAGCTATGACGGCGATGGCTGACCGACTGGCGATTGTGTCGGCTGAGCGCATCCGCGACGAACTCTCGAAGCTACTGCTGGGTGAAGACCCTCGCCGCGGACTGACGTTGTTAGTGGATACGGGGCTGACCCAATACGTCTTGCCGGAACTTCCGGCATTGAAGTTGGAGATTGACGAACACCACCACCACAAGGATGTGTACGAGCACAGCCTCACGGTGCTCGCGCAGGCAATTGATCTCGAGACGACGCACGAACCAATGAGTAATCCAGACCTGGTACTGCGATTGGCTGCCCTGCTCCACGACATCGGCAAACCCAAGACTCGCCGCTTTGAAGATGGCGGTGGGGTTTCGTTTCACCACCATGAGGTTGTCGGCGCAAAGCTAGCGCGCAAGCGGCTGCGGGCCTTGAGGTATTCGAACGAAATTGTAGATCAAGTATGCCTATTGGTTGAATTGCATCTGCGATTTCACGGTTACAGCTCAGGCCAGTGGACGGATGCTGCCGTTCGACGATACGTGCGCGATGCTGGCGATCAACTTACCCGGCTCCACAAGCTAACCCGCGCGGACTGCACGACCCGAAACCGCCGAAAGGCGGCTGCCCTCCGCGCCTCATACGACAACCTTGAAGATCGGATCGCTGTGCTCTCCGAAGAAGAGGAGTTGCGGTCGATCCGCCCGGACCTCGACGGGAACGAGATCATGGAATTGCTCGGAATCGGTCCGGGACGCGATGTGGGGGACGCGTACAAGTTCCTGCTCGAACGTCGCTTGGATCGCGGCCCCGTCGAACCGGATGAGGCTAAGGCTGAGTTGCTTCAATGGTGGGACGACCGCAATTCTTAGCAAATGAAGATCCGCCGAAGCTCTGCTGCCATCGCCGTTGCCGCAAGTGTTGTTGTCAGTGGGCTTGTCACCGCAACGCCCTCGATTGCAACCGTCAGCTATACATCTGGTGATCAGGCAAGCCAGGACACCGCTGCTGTCTCTCAGTCGAATGGCACCTGGGGCGACTACTCCGGCGGGGTCGGTGCGCGGCCATACGTTCAGAGCCTGTCGGTCACGAATGGCGGTTCAACGACGAGTGTGATTTCCGGTGGATCAGTTGGAGCGCCCACGCCGGTATTCGGCGACCTCGCACCCGTTGTGTCCCCGGTCAACCTCTGCAAGATCGGCCAAGTACCGGGTTCGGGCTGCTACTCCACGCCTAACCGCGTCCAGATCTCATTTGGCGCGCAGGGCAGCGGTCAGGTCGACACAGATCTTGCCAACGTTGGGAATCAGATCATCAACGCGTCTAGCATCATTGATGCGACGATCAAGCTCAACAGCTTCAGCTCGGCTTTGCGCTGGTCACAGCTCAACGGTCGCCTCTTGTACTGGCAGACCTCGGGTCTCGGGACCTCTGATGCGGCGGTCCGGGTCAGGTTCAATCCGGTGACGACGCCTGGCATTGATTGGTCGCAGCAAACCGGTGGGGGATGTACCGCAACGCCGATCTTCGACTGCAACATTGCGCAGGCCGACGGTTCCTACCTCGGCGCAAGCCTGCTTTTCAGCCTCGACGACACCCTTGACCCAGCGCTAACCGGCGCGGCCTTCGCTACCCAGGGTGCAATCTCCGGCTTCTTGCTGCCGGGTGGATCAGCGACGAGCCCGACTCTGGATCTGCAGGTTGCATCGAGCCACTTGACCTCCAACGGCGATCTGAATACCGGGGGTCTGCAGGCGTTCCTTCCCAGCCAGTCTTTGATCAACCTGTACGGGGTTTTGCCTGAAGACGGACCGACGTTCTTCACCGCGACGCGCACCGGCAGTTCGGGAACGAACGCAGCGCCAACTTTCGCAAGGTGGTCGGCAGGAGTCAACGGTGGTGACGGATTGATGGTTGACGTTTCCGGCATTACCTTCTCGGCCCCCACCTACCAGGTGGCCCGCAAAAGCGCTGCTGTGACGACGGCTGCCAAGTACGCCAAAAAGACCAAGAAGACGAAGGTCACCGCGGGAAAGATCGGTGCCTGCAAGACGAAGAAGTGCAACGTGTTCATCTACCGCTTGGCGGCATCGAAGAACTCGGCTGCCGCAACGTGGATTGCCACTTACAAGTTGAAGAAGGGCAAGAAGCTCAACGTTTCTCTTGCGAAGAAGAAGCTTGCCAAGGGCAACCGGTACCTCGTTGTTATTCGCAAGGGCAGCTCGCTGGTCACGACGTCGATGGGAACTGTTCGGTAGGTGCCAACTAGGCCCTGCGCTCGGACCGGTCGCCCGCTAGATACAGCAATGCCGTCCCGCACAGAATGACTGCAAGGAAGATCAGATCAAATGGTGACTGGCCACTCGCTGGGCTAGTGAATGCAGCGAGCGTGACACCAATAACAAGCCCGATGTTGATCACCACGTCGTAGAGCGAGAAAACACGCCCGCGGTGATCGTCGTGGATCCGGTGCTGCACGGCGGTGTCTGCGCAGATCTTGACGGCCTGACCGGCAAGCCCAAGGGCCACTCCACCGATGATCATCGATGGCAGCGTCTGCACAGCGAAGCCGATTGGTGTAACGACACCTGCGATGACCAGCGAACTGCTGCTCCACCAGACAGGTCCGATCGATCGCGTCAGGCCGGGTGTCACGATGGCCGCGATCAGTGCACCTCCTGCTGCACCGCCGACGACGAGACTGATTTGGGCGAGGGCCACTTCAGGATCGCTGGGTGGGTTCAGGGTGTTCCGCAGCAGCAGGATCGCCAGCACAGTGATCATTCCGAAAGCCACGCGATGGATCGTGACAACCGTCACCGCGCGCATTGCAGGCCGTGCTCGCCACAGGGCCGCCGCGCCTTCGGCGAATCCGCGGATCACCGCAGCGACCGTGTCGCCAGGTTTCGAACCGTCCGGGCCGAGGAGGTCCTTCGGCATGCGCAGCGCCAACAGTCCGGATGCAGTGAAGCCGAGTGCGGACACCACCAGAATCGTGGTCGACCCGGCATCGCCGCCACCGACGGCTGATCGCAACACCACTCCGACGAGCCCGCCGATTGCGGCGAAGAGCGTTCCGGCGGTGGGCGAGAAGGCATTTGCGGTCACGAGGTCTTTGTCCGCGACTGTGTGGGGCAGTGAGGACGAAAGAGCAGCCAGAATGAACCGG
>JAKPAQ010000260.1 GCA_029779385.1 Actinomycetes bacterium
GGGCGCGAATGTGGGGCGCTGGACGTTCGTGAACGAGGAGTAACAAAATGAAAATGCATCTCGGGCTTCGTCTCGGGGTCGCTGGCTGCGCACGGTTCGCTGCGCTTGCCGCCAATCCCGCGATGGCGACCGGCACTACCGCCGGTTCGACCATCACGAATAACGTGACGGTCGATTACAAAGTCGGCGGCTCTGCGCAAACCGCAGCGACCGCGTCGAACACGATCACCGTTGACCGCAAGGTTAATGTGCTCGTTTCGACAGTCGATACTGCTGCGGTTTCGGTTTCGCCTAATCAGACTGATGCCGTGACCACCTTCAAGGTGACCAACCTGTCGAACGCGCCGCTCGATCTGGCGCTGGCGGTGGCGCAGCAAAGCGGCGGCGCGGGCCAGTTTTCGGGCAACACCGACAACTTTGATGTGTCGACCACCAAGATCTATCTCGAAACCGGGATTACGCCCGGCTTCAGCGCTGACGATACGTTGATCACGTATCTCGATGAAGTTCCGGCTGACAACGGCTCAGGTTCGGGCGCGCGCACGGTCTATGTCGTGTCGACCATTCCCGCGTCGCAGGTGACCAATGACGTCGCGACCGTCATTCTGACGGCAAACGCCTTCGAAGCAGGCACAACCGGCTCGCTCAGCACGACCGAAGTGACCGCGACTGCTGGTGCCAACGTCAATAACGCCGCCGGCAGCTATGACACCGTTCTTGCTGACGGTGCAGGTGCCACCGATAGCGGGAACCAGGGCGACTTCTCGTCGAAGGACGATTACAAAGTCCTCGCGGCTAACGTCACGGCGACCAAGACGAGCCGCGTGATGTCCGACGGCGTTAATACCTATCCGAACGCCAAGGCTATCCCCGGCGCGATTGTCGAATACTGCATCACGGTGACCAACAGCGGCGCAGCAACCGCCACGAATGTCGTCGTGACCGACACGCTTCCGAGCACGACCGCGCCTTACACCGATGCCACCTACAAGGGTGACGTCGGGGCGACGACCTGCACGGTACGCACCACCGGGCGTGTCGATCCGACCGTTTCAGGCCAGACAGTGTCGGGTACGCTGCCCAACCTGACGACGACGGCAACTACCGGCACTCTGATCTTCTACGCTCAGATCCAGTAAA
Organism: Actinomycetes bacterium; assembly: GCA_029779385.1. The sequence goes on from JAKPAQ010000260.1 coordinate 1,141, forward strand.
CAGAAAATCGACTGGCGGCGGGCGCTGTGTCCGCCGCCAGCTAAACTCATAGAAATACGATCATGCGCCCCATGCAAAAAATCTACGGATTTGTCTCATC
>JAKPAQ010000261.1 GCA_029779385.1 Actinomycetes bacterium
TGTACCGCCAAGATGGACGGTGCCCGCGCGCGCCGCCTCCGGGTTCGTCCACGGCACCGGCCCGTCGATCGCTAGGTCCAACTTGAACGCGGCCGGGCCGTACTCAAATCGACTGAGGCCCCGGCGCACGTGCGGGCCAAGTTGACCTTCACCGATTCGAAGCGCCGCTTCGACCGAAGTGTCAAGCATGACGACCTCGACCGGGCCGTCGCAATACTCGGCCACTTGGTCGAACCCCGAGACCTCGCAACCGGTCAACACTTCGCCGCCCAAGCTTTCAAGTTCACGGACCAACGCCCGGGCGATGGCTTGGGAGCCGCCTTCGGCAACCGGCCAGCCAACCGCCTCCCCAGTCATCGCCAACAGCAGACCGACCGATGCAGTCAACGGTCGGTCAAGGCGAGCGAACGAATGGGCCGCGCATCCCATGAAGAGGGCCTTGGCCGGTTCATCGTCGAACTGGCGCACCAGAGCGCTAGCTGGTAGTGCCGCTGCGCCAGCGAACCTGGCGAATGGGCCGAAGTGTAGGGGCCGATGCATAACGGGCTGAAACACGTCTTCGGCGATCAGTTCGGCTTTGGCGATCAGCGGGTCGAAAAGCTTTCGCCACCTGCGACCGTCGACGCCCAAGGAGTCGGCGGTGTGGCCGGGCTCTCTAGAAAGGATCGCGGCCCGGCCGTCGTCGAGTGGGTGCGCCAAGTCGATTTCGGGCCAGCGCCAAGCCAACCCGTGTCGCGCCAGGTCTAACGACGCGAAGAACGGCGACAGTTGCCCCATCGGATGGAAGGCAGAACCCTCATCGTGAAGGACACCAGGCACGGTCAGTTCCGCGCTTCGCAGTCCTCCGCCGGGTCTGCTGTCTGATTCGAGAACCGTGACTTCGACACCGTTTCGCGCCAGCACGATCGCGGCAGCGAGCCCATTGGGCCCGCTGCCGACAACCGCTGCCCTGGTCACGTGTGGGTCGAAAACCGAACTAGGAAATCTGGCGGGCCGCTGCTCGGCCGGCCGTGCGACCGGAGAACAAGCAGCCGCCGAGGAAAGTTCCTTCAAGCGCGTTGTAGCCGTGCAGACCGCCGCCACCAAAGCCAGCGACTTCACCGGCCGCGTAGAGACCTGGAATCGGGTTCTGGTCCACCCCAAGTGCACGCGCGTCCAGATCAGTCTGAACGCCACCGAGCGTCTTTCGAGTCAACACGTGAATCCTGACCCCGATCAACGGACCGGCCGCCGGATCGAGGATCTCGTGCGGGGCAACAGTGCGGCTCAACTTGTCCGCCAAATGTTTGCGGGAGTTGTGGATGCCTTGAACTTGCGCGTCCTTGCTGAACGGGTTCGCCACTTGCAGGTCGCGGTCACGAATTTGCTTACGAACCTGCTCTGCGTCCAACAACGGCTCATCGGTGAGCGCGTTCATCTTCTGAACCAAGTCCTCGATGCGATCCGCCACCACGAAATCTGCACCCTGATCGACGAACGCCTGGACTGGACCGGGAACACCCTTGGCGAGCCGCGACTTGACGACTTCAACCTTGGAACCGCTGGTGATGTCGGGGTTCTGTTCCGAACCCGAAAGGGCGAACTCCTTGGCGATGATCCGCTCGTTCAAGATGAGCCACGAGTGGTCGTACTCGGCGATATCGGGAGTCGTTCGCAGGTGCCGCAACGTGCCCATCGTGTCGTAGCCGGGCAGATAAGGTGCCGGCAGGCGACGACCGAGGGCGTCAAACCACATGGGCGACGGGGCAGACAGGATCCGGATGCCGTGGCCTGGCCAAACCGGGTCCCAGTTCTGGATGCCTTCGGTGTAATGCCACATCCGGTCGCTGTTGACCAGTCGCGCTCCAGCATCGGCCGCGATCGACAGCCCGCTGCCGTCGACGTAAGCAGGCACGCCGGTGACCATTTCGCGCGGCGCCTTGCCGAGGCGTTCGGGCCAGTTCTGTCGGACCAGGTCGTGGTTGCCGCCGATACCGCCGGTGGTGAGGATGACTGCTTGGGCCGAAAGCTCGAACTCGCCGATCTCGTCGCGGTTCGAGGCCACTCCACGCGCCGAGTCATCTGGCGCCAACAACACGCCGCGAATGCCGGTGACCGAGCCGTCGGTGAAGACCAGTTCGGTGACGCGATGCCGGTGGTGGAAGGTGAGGAGGCCTTTTTCGGCCGCCTGATGTGCACTGTCGGCAAACGGTTTGACGATGCCCGTTCCGGTCCCCCAGGCGACGTGGAAACGCGGAACCGAGTTGCCGTGGCCGCTGGCGCTCAAGTCACCGCGCTCGGCCCAACCAACCATCGGGGTCAGTCCGATGCCGTGTTCACGAATCCACGAGCGCTTCTCGCCGGCCGCGAACTCCACGTAGGCCCGAGCCCACTTGCTAGCCCACGAGTCCTCGTCTTCGAGGCGGTCGAACTGCGCGCTGCCCTGCCAATCGCTCCACGCCTGCTCAAACGAGTCCTTGACCCGGAGGCGGCGCTGCTCTGGCGTGTCGACCATGAAGAGGCCGCCGAATGACCACCAGGCCTGGCCGCCGAGGTTCGCGGCGTTCTCCTGATCAACGAGTGCGACTGTGCGTCCCTTTGCGGTCAGTTCATGGGCGGCGACAAGTCCGGCGATACCTGATCCCACAACGATGGCGTCGTACTGCATGATGCTCCTTGGCTTAGTGTTATCGAGATCACGTTACCGGCCAGTCACTTGGTGAAAGTCGAAGGCCCCAACGTGAACTTGGCCGCGCAGAAACTCACTGACGAAATGGCACGCGGCGAACCGCACTGACCAGTAATCTCAAGTCACCTTCTGTTTAGAACGAGAGACACCTATGCCCCGCGACCAACTCGCCAATGACCACGCCGCAGCAGTCCATCGCTCGCGGTGGCTTGCACTTGGCGCCTTTGCGCTGCTGGCGATGGCAACCCAGATCCTGTGGCTGACGTTCGCTGCGGTGACTCCGCAAACCGCCGACCACCTCGGCGTCTCGGACGGCGCCGTCGGCGACCTTGCCGTAATTAACGCCGCGTTCTTTGTCCTGCTGGCGATTCCGGCCGGCAGGTGGATGGACCGGAGCTACACCCGGGCGTTGTCTGCTGGCGCCATCTTCACTGCCCTTGGCGCCATCGTCCGGGCACTTGGCCCCGACAGTTTCGCCATCATCCTCATCGGCCAGGCGATCATGTCGATTGGCCAACCGCTGGTGTTGAATGCAACCACCAAAATCGCGGCCAGGCACTTCCCGCCGGCCGAACAGACCGCTGCGATCTCGATCGCATCGGGGTCACAATTTGTCGGAATCTTGATCGCCGTTCTCACCTCGTCGTGGCTCGTTGACACCGGCGGCTTCAGTTTGCTGCTGAACGTCTATGCCGCCAT
>JAKPAQ010000264.1 GCA_029779385.1 Actinomycetes bacterium
GTCGTCAGCGTGGTGACAATCACCTACAACCACGAAGAATTTGTCGCTGAGGCACTGCAGAGTTTCGTCGATCAAGAAGTCGACTTTCCTATAGAAGTGATCGTCGCCGACGATGCCTCGACGGACCGCACGCCCGAGATCATCCAGCTCTATACAGATCGCTATCCGCAGCTGTTCCGCCCAGTTCTGCGCTCGAAGAACGTCGGCGCCTTTTCGAATCTCATTGATGCCTTGTCCGCTTCGCGTGGCACCTTCATTGCCTTGTGTGAGGGCGACGACTATTGGACGGACCCGCACAAACTCGCAAAGCAGGTCGCCTATCTGCGGGAGCACCCCGATACGTCTGTCTGCTTCCACCCGGTGCGGGTTATTTGGACCGATGGTTCGGCACCGGATTCGATTTATCCACCGACGCACCGCCGACGGAACCTCACCGTCGACGCACTGTTCAAATGGAACTTCATCCAGACGAATTCAGCCATGTATCGGCGGGCGGAATCGTATGAAGGAATCCCTCCCGACGCCATGCCGCTGGATTGGATTCTGCACACCATGCACGCGGTACGAGGCGAAGTAGCCATGCTGGCCGACACCATGAGCGTCTACCGCCGCCACCCGTACGGAATGTGGTACGTGAAAGACACGAATAGGGTGAAATTCTGGCAGCAGCATGGTGCTCGGTATGTGGCGATGCTCGACGCGATGTTTGGTTTGGCAGCAGATAATCGCAAGCGGCAGAACGCTGTTCTCGCAGTGAGCCGGGGTGCCCTGGGTCAGTTGGCGTCGGTTCCTGGGCCGGATGGCCGGGCGTTGCTGCTGGATACGACTGCTGCCTATCCGCGGTTGTATGGCGATAGCCTGATCCAACGGTTGGCGGTCAAGATGGCCGTGCAGGTTCAGCGTGCCAGTACGGCCGTGGCGCAAATAGCGTTGGCCCGCAAGGATTGAACTACGACGCTTCGGGCGTCGGACTGAGGTAATCCGCCAGCTGGTCGGTGTAGAACGCCGGCTCGAAACCCGTCGCTTCGACCTTGGTCAGGTCCAGCGCACTGTTGTGCGGTCGGGGTGCAAAGGGCGCTTGCGCGGTTGCGAAGTAATCCTCGGTGCTGACGTCGCGCACCCGGGACGGATCATGGCCGGTAATCGTGAATATCCGACGTGCGATCTCCGCCCACGATTCGATGGGACTCGAACCCGTGACGTTGTAGGTGCCGTATGGTGCGCCGCCTTCTGTGAGGTGCCGGATGGCGCGCGCAAGATCCGCGGCGAACGTCAAGCGTCCGCGCTGGTCATTCACGACGGCCGGATCGATTCCCTTGTCGGCGAGGGTCTGCATGGTGCGTACAAAGTTTCGGCCCTCGCCGATGACCCAGGAAGTCCGGACGATGTAATGGCGCGGCACGGTAGCCACCACATGGTCACCGGCGGCCTTTGTCTGGCCATAGACCCCCAACGGCGTGCACGGGTCGTCTTCGCGATAGGGCCGGCCCGCGGTCCCATCGAAGACGTAATCGCTGGAGACGTGCACCAACGTGATGCCGTGCGTTGCCGCGACTCGGGCGAGTGCGGTGATGTCGGCGACATTGGTCGACCATGCTGCCGCCCGACCTTCAGCGGTCTCAGCGGCATCGACGGCCGTGAACGCGGCGGCGTTGATGATGGTGTCGTATTCGCGCCACGGGCGGGCCGTGGCGAGGTCGGGTGCGGCCAGATCGAGATCGCTACGGTCGGCGAACTCGACGTGCGGTGCGTCATCGAAGGACGTCCGTAGGGCGCGGCCCAGCTGGCCGCCAGAACCGATCACCAGCGTCTTGCGGGGCGACATCGGTATGACGTCGGCGAGGGTGGGGTTGGCCTGGTCTTTGGCGGATATTTCGGCTTGTGCCAAGGGAATTGGCCAGTTGATCGCGGCGGTGTCATCGGCGAGATTGAGTGCTGTGTACGGCATATCGGGTCGATAATGGTCGTTGACCAGATAGCTGTACACCGTGTCGGTTTCCAGGGTCTGGTAGGCGTTGCCCACACCCC
>JAKPAQ010000270.1 GCA_029779385.1 Actinomycetes bacterium
CGCGAGCAGCCTAGTCCAATGTTTGATCATGCCGAGTTGGCTCAAGTTGAACGACACAAAAACGCCCACGATGTAAAGCTGGATCAGTTTCGTCACCTCAGCGTCGAACGCGACGATCAGGACCGAGGCCGCCGCCGCCAGGGCGATGATCCCGTTGCTGAACGCCAGCCGATCACCGCGAGTGTGCAACTGGCGCGGCAGGTAGCCGTCGCGCGCCAAGATTGACCCCAACACCGGAAAGCCGTTGAACGCGGTGTTCGCCGCCAACACCAAAATTACTCCGGTGCAGGCGATCGTGAAGTAGAACAGCGGTTTGAAGTCCGCGTACAGCGCCCCGGCCAGCTGCCCGATTACGGTTTCTTGAACATACGAGTCGCCTACCGGCTCACCGTTGAGCAGCAGCTGGTGCGCCGGATTCTCGACATAGCGAAGCTCCATCAGGTCGGCCAACAAGATGATGCCCATCAACATGACGATCGAGATCGTGCCCAGCAGCAGCAACGTGGTGGCCGCGTTCTTGCTCTTGGGTTTTTCGAAAGCCGGCACGCCGTTGCTGATCGCTTCGACCCCGGTCAGGGCCGCACAGCCGGAGGAGAAGGCTCTGGCCAGCAGGAACGCCATCGCCAGTCCGGCGATCGCCCCTTCGTACGGCGCCTCCGCGACGAGTTCGAATTCAGCACTCTTCGCCTTCGGTAGATCGCCGGCGAAGAACAGCACGTACCCCCACGCGGTCATCAGCGCAATCGACAGCATGAACAAGTAGGTGGGAATGGCAAAGGCCTTACCCGACTCCTTCGTCCCGCGAAGGTTCATCGCGGTCAGCACGACGACAAGGGTGACTGCCGCCAGCGCCTCGTGACCGTTCAGGAATGGCAGGGCCGCCGTCGCGTTTTGGACACCCGAAGAGATGGAAACTGCGACGGTCAGGACGTAGTCGACCAGCAGGGCACTAGCGACGGTCAGCCCGGCGTTCTTGCCCAAGTTGACGGTCGCGACCTCATAGTCGCCGCCCCCGCTGGGGTAGGCGTGCACGTTCTGGCGATACGACGCGACGACGGTCAGCATGACGACGACGACGGCCAAGCCGATCTGCCAGTTGAAGGCGTAGGCGCTCAGCCCGCCCATCGAGAGCGTCAGAAAAATTTCGTCGGGCGCGTAGGCGACCGACGACAACGCGTCGCTTGCGAAAACCGGAAGAGCAATCCGCTTGGGCAGCAGCGTCTCCCCCATTTGCGAGCTGCGGAGTTTGCGACCGACCAGGGCGCGCTTAATCACACCAGAAATTCCCACTCCGCTGATGCTAGACCCGTTCGGGCAGGTGTAGCGTCACCGGTGTGCATATCGTGATCATGGGTTGCGGCCGGGTTGGTTCCTCCCTCACTCGCAACCTCGAAGCGCGCGGCCACTCGACCGCCGTAATCGACTCAAACCCAGACGCCTTCCGCCGCCTCGGCCCGGCCTTCGCCGGACGCACCGTCACCGGCATGGGATTCGACCGGGGGGTCCTTCGCGAGGCCGGCATCGAGTCCGCCGACGCGTTCGCCGCGGTCTCCAGCGGAGACAACTCCAACATCATCGCCGCGCGAGTGGCTCGTGAGCTTTTCCACGTCGAAAACGTGGTCGCCCGCATCTACGACCCGAGGCGCGCCGAAGTTTACGAACGCCTCGGCGTCCCCACCGTCGCGACCGTCCCGTGGGCGGCCGACCAGGTCCTTCGCCGCCTGCTGCCGTCTGGCACCGAACCGGTTTGGCGCGACCCGTCCGGAAAGCTGCGCCTCGAGAACGCCTACGCGAACTTCGAGTGGGTCGGGCGGACGGTCGATTCCTTCGAACGGCAGACCGGCGTTCGGGTCGCGTTCATCACCCGCCTTGGCGCAGGCCAACAGGTAGGCGCAGACACCGTCTTGCAGGAGGGTGACTACCTGAGCCTGTTCCTGCCCGAAGATCAAGCCGAACTAATTCTCGCGGCGGTGGCCGCCGGACCAAAGGACGACCACTGATGCGAGTTGCTATTGCAGGCGCCGGCGCGGTCGGCCGGTCTATCGCTCAAGAACTCATCGACCACGGACACCAAGTCTTGCTGATCGATCGAAATCCGTCGTCGATCCGCAGTGAACTAGTCCCCCAGGCTCAATGGTTGCTGGCCGACGCCTGCGAAATGACGACCCTCGAAGAAGCCCAGCTGCAGACGTGCGACGTGCTGATCGCCGCCACCGGCGACGACAAGGCCAACCTCGTCGCGTCCTTGCTGGCCAAGACCGAGTTCACCGTCCCGCGAACGGTCGGTCGAGTGAACAACCCGCAAAACGAATGGCTGTTCGGCGAGTCGTGGGGAGTTGACGTGGCCGTCTCCACTCCGCGGATCATGGCCGCACTCGTCGAAGAGGCGGTAGCGGTCGGCGACCTCGTCCGACTGTTCACCTTCAGTCAAAGCAATACTGCCCTGGTCGAACAGACGGTCCCGCAAGATTCGCCGCACATCGGCCGGCGCTTCGGCGATATCGACTGGCCAGAAGGCGTCACTCCCGTCGTCGTCCTGCGCGACAAGGAAACTCTGCTGCCAGAACCGGACCGAACTATCGAACCTGGCGATGAACTGTTGTTCGTCACCGGCGCCGACAGCGAAGCGGAACTAGCTCGCGTGCTCCGGCCCTGAGTCGGCCCCAAGATCGGCAACTGGTGTGCTGTTGCGGCTGAGTAGCCAAACCATCAGCAGCAGGGCGGCGATCTGCAACGGCCAGCCAAGAATAATCTTGGACGTGCCGAGCCAGCCGATCATGTCGGCCGCCCACAGCGGGTACTGGACGAGGACGCGCACGATGCACGGCAACGCTAGGACGATAGTTAGCCGGTTGCAGAGCTTTCGCATGCCCGGATCGGTTCGCCACGTCGTAAAGTCCGCAGTCAACGAGCCGACCATCAACCCCACGACGGGCCAACGGATCGCGACCGAAAGCAGCAAGATCACCGCGTAGACCGCGTTGTAGATGATGCCGGGCAAAAACACGTCTCGCGCGTCACCCGAACGCGACGCGAACAAGGCCGCGATCCCAATCCCGACCAGGGCGTTTAGGACGAACTGCGGGTTTGAGCGTTGCACCAGCCGAATCACTAGGAGCACCGCAGTTAGCGACGCGGCAATAATCAGGCTCAACCGAAGTTCGCGAGTCGTCAGATAACTGACGGTGAACGCGATGGTCGGCACGGCCGCCTCGGCAATACCGCGCACCCCGCCGAACGCCTCAGATAGGCGCTGGCGGACAAGCTCCTCGACCGAGGCGTAGTCCGCAGTCGCGCGTTCGATCGAATCGCTCACGAGTCGAGCCGATATGCCGGGTTGTAGATGACTCGTTCTTTGCCTCGAATACCGATTCGGCCGGTGGCGGTCAACGACTGCCCGGCGTTTATTCCGCTGATCCGCCGGCGACCAAGCCAGATCAAGGTCACCGTCCCCGTGCCGTCATAAAGCTCGGCTTCCAGCGCCGTGACGTCGTCTACCGGCCGGATGGAAACGGTGCGGATCTCGCCATGGAGGTCAACGCGCTCGCGCAAGACGGCCTGATCGACCCGAGCACAGCCTGAAACCTTGCTGCGGTGGCGTAGGTCCGCATCATCGGCCTGCTCTGAACCAAACCGATCTCGCAGCCTAGAGACAATCCCGCTCACGTTTCAGCCTTGCTCGTCGGGTACCCGTTGAGCATCCGGCGGCAGCACCAACGGAAGCGACTCACGCAGCAACCGCGGCTCATCACCTCGACGCACTCGCGCCTGACGGATGATGTCCATCAACACGCCCTCATCAGTGCTCTCTAAGGCGGCCTCACCAAGAATCGTGGCACGAAGGACCCAACCGGGACCTTCGACACCGATGAATCGAGCCGGCTGGATCGCCGCCGAACCGTCCGGCGCGGCTGCGGCGAACTGGGCCATAAGTTCTGGACCGAAGGGTCCATCGATTTCGGTGAGCTTGCCGTCCTTGTTTTCGACTTCGGCCCGAAGGTCGGCACGAACCCCATCCCATGTGCCTGCCGACTTCGAGCCGGCGAACGGACGCAACTCAACCGCCGAGCCGCCATGAGCAACGAGCACGGCCGTGAGCACGTCGTTATCGGTCGGCAACTGGATCTCAATATCGGGAATCGCCTTGATCAGCAGCGAACCGAAGTCCAAATACTCATCGGGTTCGAACGTGCGCTCTGATACTTCAAACGGTCCGTTCTCGCGAACCCCGACGACGGCAGGCTCAACCTGTTCTGTCGGTGCTTCCTGCCCGGCGGATTTCTTTCGACCCCACATGACTAACTACCTTCCTTAGGGTCCTCAATCGACGAGTGGCCCCCTGAAGAACCGTACCCACCGTTGCCACGTGCTGACTCTGGCAGCGCCTGGACCTCTACAAAATTTACGTGCTCGACGCGCTGGACGACGAGCTGAGCGATGCGGTCACCCGCTTGAATCTGAATCGGCTCACGCAGATCGTGATTGATCAAAAGGACCTTGATCTCTCCTCGATAACCCGAATCGATGGTGCCGGGGGTGTTCACAACTGAAAGCCCATGGCGCAACGCCAGTCCAGAGCGTGGGTGGATGAACGCGGCGAAGCCGTCGGGCAGTGCGATCGCCACCCCGGTCGGCACTAGTGAACGCTCTCCGGGGGCCAACTCAACTGCGACCGTGGACACCAGATCAACCCCGGCGTCACCGGGCTTGGCATATGCGGGCACCGGAACCGTGTCGTCGATGCGCCGCAACAGAACCTCAGTCACTTGGCGAGACTACTGCGGTGACACCCGATACGGCACAGTGGGAGTCATGGAACTGTCCTCACCGAACCAATTTCGCGAACGTCTCTACCCCTCGGCCGTCTGGTGGCTGCTGCTTTTGGGAATCGTCGGATCGATCGGTTGGATATTGCTGGTGGCCATCGACCCGATCGTCGCACTGGCAATCGTGGCCTTGCTGTTCACCGCTGGCGCCATTTCCCTTTTGGTTTCGGGTTCAGCGAAAATCGTTGCCCAAACTGGTCGGATCACGGTCGGGCAGGCCCACCTGGAGGACGAGTTTTTGGGTGCAGTCACGCCATTGGCCCCCGACCAATGGCGCCTAGCGTTAACTAACGCCGGTCGCGAACCCGCGTTCATCTTCACTCGCCCGTGGATCGACCGCGGCCTGCGAATCGAGGTGAACGACCCCGAAGACCCGATCGAGTATTGGCTGATTTCAACGCGCCTACCCGATAGCCTCGCCAATGCGATAGGCAACACTGGGACTGCCAACGACAGCGAGAGGACCGTTTCCGATGATGCGCAAGAAGGCTAAGCAGAAGCAGTCGGCCAAGAAGGCTGAGACGGCCGAACACGTCCAGCCCGTTGAGGATTCACGTGCGGTCAAGGCTATTGGGCGTGGCGCTTGGAAAACGTTGGACGCTAGTTCGGCCTTGCTCGCGGCGACCGCCGCGCCACTGATTTCGCAACTACTTTGGCGCCTCGCTACCGGTCGCAAAGCGCCACAGAACACTAGGAACCCGGAGTTGGGTACCGGCGAAGCAATCGCATGGGCCGCAGTCGGCGGTGCGACCGTGCAAGTCATCCGCACGATCATTCGTCGCTCAGCGACCACCTATTGGGTCAAGTCGACCGGTGAAATGCCGCCCGGATTGAAGGCAAAGAAAGGCTGACTCCAATCAGCTGAGCGAGTCAGTAGTCGCAGTCGCGGCAGATTGGTTTGCCGTTCTTCTCACTCGCCAATTGGCTGCGGTGATGCACCAAGAAGCAGGACATGCACGTGAACTCGTCGGACTGCTTAGGCACGACTTGAACTGCCAGTTCCTCGTGCGACAGGTCCGCACCGGGCAACTCAAATGACTCGGCCGCTTCGACCTCGTCCTCGTCGACTTTGCCCGAGTTCTTCTCGTGGCGGCGCGCCTTTAGTTCTTCGATGCTGTCCTCGGACTGCTCTTCTTCGGTCTTGCGCGGCGCGTCGTAATCGGTTGCCATCAAATCTCCAAACTCGTTCTTGTGGAACTACTGACTTGTTCTTGTGGAACGCGCAGATTCAACCACATAGTCAAAATTTCCACCAGATCAGGTTCTGCACGCTAGCGCAGAGTGTCAGAATCCGCACTCTTCAACGAGTGTTTCGAACCGATTTATTCCCGCAGCGTTTGCAGCGACCACGAGTCGCTCGCTCGGCCGGCCGCCAGGACCGGTGAGTACCACTCCTGCCTCCGTCGCGATCAGCCCGCCGGGAATGAGGTCCCAAGGCTTCAGGCCCTGCTCGACATAGGCGTCAAGGCGACCTTGGGCCAAATCAGTCAGATCCAACGCGGCCGAGCCGAACCGGCGGATATCGGCGACCCGCGGCAGGAGTTTTGCGACCGCGAGCGCCTGGCGCTGGCGGACTTCACGGACATAGTTGAAGCCCGTTGCCACCAGCATCAGTTCGGTCTGGGTTTGGGCCGGCCCGCGAAGTCGAACCGGTTCGCCGTCGGCGCTCCAATCGACGCGCCAGGCTCCTTGGCCTTTGCTGGCGTAAAACTCGATGTGGTTCGCGACATCGACCACGACCGCCACCTCGGTCTCGTCACCGCGGCAGGCCGCAATTGCCACGGCATAGCGCGGCAGCTGGTGAACGAAGTTGACCGTGCCGTCGATCGGATCAACCACCCATTCGACCCCAGATGGCCCGACTAGATCCTGGCCCTCTTCGCCGATGAATCCGTCAGTTGGTCGCTCGCCCAGGATCAACTCGCGAATGAGTTTTTCGCAGGAAATGTCGATCTCGGTAACCAGATCGGTTTGGCTAGACTTCGTCTTGGCGACCTCGACCAAACCGGTTGGGCGACGGGCTCGGATGTGTTCGGCAGCGGACGCGGCCGCTTTCCTCGCCAAGGCCAACAGGTCGTTCATGAGATCACCGCTCGGTTCGATCTCGGATTCACGCAGCAATCAATTGCGCACGTATCGGCTTTGGCGCCCAACAGACCGACGCTCCTGCGGGTAGGCGTTTCTCCCCGCTCGGCCGCGGCGCGCTCGAGAACCAATTCTCTGATCATGGCGGCGTAACGGGAATCAGCATTTGGGCTCGCCGCGCGAGCGAACCTAAGTCCAAGTCGTTGCGCGGTCGCCTTGGCCTCAACATCGAGGTCATAAATCACTTCCATGTGGTCGGCGACAAAGCCACTCGGCACCAGCACCACGTCAGTCGCACCGCCTCCCGCCAGGTCCTCGAGGTGGTCGTTGATGTCCGGTTCGAGCCACGGGTGTTGCGGCAGTCCAGATCGCGAGCAGAAAGCTAAGGTCCAGTCCGAGAGCCCGAGCCGGCTGGCGACTTCGTCGGCCGCGTCGTGATGTTGGCGTAGATACAGCCCGCAACCTGGCCCGCCGCTGGCTTCGTTCATCGGAGTTGGGATCGAGTGGGTGACGAAGACAACTTCTGGGTTCGGGCCGACCTCGGCAATCGCGGCCGCCGTGTATTCGGTGTAAAGGTCGATGAACGTCGGATGGTTGAAGTGCTGCCGAAGTCGGTCGAGCGTGATTGGCAGCCCGGTTGAAGCTTCGAACAAGTCTTCTCGGTATTGGCGGCAACTGGAGTACGACGAGTACGCGCTGGTGACAAAGCAAATCGCCCGGCTGACGCCGTCGGCAATCATCTTGGAGACGGCCTCGCTCAAGAACGGGTCAGAGTTTCGATTGCCCCAGTAGATCGGTAGGTCAAGTCCGATGCCGACGAAGTCGGCTTCAAGGGCGCGAATCAGCGAGCGGTTGATGTCATTGATCGGCGACTTACCGGCGAACCCGAAGTAGTGCTGCCCTACTTCGACGAGTCGCTCTTGGGGAATGTCTCGGCCCCTGGTGACATTTTGCAGGAACGGAACAACCTCCTCGGGCCGCTCAGGTCCGCCAAAGGAAACGATCAGCAGGGCGTCATAGGGTGCGGTGGGCCGCAAGTCCGGCATGGGAACCAGTCTCGCACGCCTAACCAGACTGCTAGATTGGGCTCGCCATGCTTACTAGCTATCGAACAATCCTCGCCACTGACGGCGCCGTTGGCTTCACCACCGCTGGCGCACTCGGCCGACTCCCAGCGTCAATGACCGGCCTGGGAATAATTCTGTTGGTTTCGGCTAGGTCTGATTCCTACGCCCAAGCCGGCACGGTCGCGGCGGTCTACATCTTGGTTTCGGCAGTGTTCGGGCCCGTCCAGGGACGATTGGCCGATCAGTTCGGTCAGGCCCCGGTGCTCTTTGCTGCGGGGGGATTGTTTGCCAGCGGGCTGTTGGCTTTTCTTCTAGTTATTGACCGTTCGCTCATCTTGGCTGGTGTCGCGGCCGCGTTGATGGGGATGGGTGCACCGCAGACCGGCAACATGGCAAGGTCACGTTGGACCGGCCTGCTCGCCGACCGAACCCAACTTCAGACGGCCTTCGCACTCGAAGCAGTGCTAGACGAGGCGGTTTTCATCGTTGGCCCGGTGCTAGTGACCGTCCTGACGCTGAGCGCTTTGGACTGGTCGGGGCTCGGGGTCGCGGGCGTCGCCGCGATCGTGGGCGCATGGGGAATGGCCGCCCAGCGGGCAACTCAGCCCGCCCATCACCAGCAGCGAGGCACCGCGCGCCAACCGCTTCGGTGGGGCCTGCTGGCGCCGCTCATTGTTGCGGCGGTCGGTTTGGGGATCTTGTTCGGTTCTGCCGAAGTGCTCGTGGTCGCGTTCACCGAAGAACACGGAAAGAAGTCGCTTGCCGGAGTCGTCCTGGCAATCTGGTCAATCGGGAGCCTCTTGGCGGGAGTGATCGTCGGTACC
>JAKPAQ010000278.1 GCA_029779385.1 Actinomycetes bacterium
CACACACCTCGCGCGCGAACGTGGCCGCCGTGATCGCGCACGTTTTGACCACGAACGCTGCCATTGGCCAGCGGGTCGATTTCTTCGACGGGAAGACGCCGATCGCTGACGCAATCCATTGAGTCGGCGTTTTCCACAGCCCACGGTGTTTACGTTCCGCCGTAGTTATTTTGCCCAATAGTTTTCACTTCATGCCGGACCAAGGACAACCGAACCCACGAGTACCCAAAATCAAACCCGTCAGTTATAGTGGACACATTGGGAATGCGTCACACCTAGCCACATCGGAGTTCACCCAATGGCTAAAGCAACTTCCCGAAAAGACCACCAGACTTCGAATTTTGGCCCGAATAGACCGGCTCTTTGCTGGCCTCGCCGGTGACCCCAGGTCAGTCGGAGGTGGAGTCGAAGAATAAAGCACAAAGCCTCGCATCCCAATGGCGAAGAGGACAGAAAGGATCTGACAATGACAAATCAATCGAGCGCTGAACAGTCGCATGGGATCGAACCATTTGACGTCGCCGATTTCTTGGTCGGTGTCGATGACGTGGCCATCTACCTGTCGATCGCACTCGAAGATTCCGCAGACGACCCTTCTGCCGTGCCACGTGCACTTGGGGTGATCGCGCGTTCACAGAACATGAGCGAACTCGCCCGCAGAGTTGGAATGAGCCGCGAAGGTCTCTACTCGGCGCTTTCAGCAGATGGAAATCCACGCTGGAGCACGATCCTAAAAGTCACTCAAGCTTTGGGGCTGCAGATTGAATTGCGCAAAATCGCCTGACATCCCCTGCCCGGCTGGCGAGCCGGCGGGACCCCGGCCCGCAATAGACTGAAATCGTGGAGAAAACTGACGGCCCTTCGGACCTGCTTTGGGTGGTCACCGGGGCCGAAGGGTTCCTCGGCAACAATCTCGTGCGCGAGTTGCTGGCTCGAGGCGAACGGGTGCGCGCCCTCACCCGTACCGAAGGTCCCCACGAGTCGCTAACTGGTCTGGCCTGCGAGGTGCAACAGGCCGACGTCACTGACGAAAGCGCCCTCGTCCGTGCGTTCACTGCAGAACCTGGCAGCCAAGTCATCGTCGTGCATTGCGCGGGGATCGTGTCGATCCGCAACAAGGTTTCGGCCGAGGTAAAGCGCGTCAACGTGGGCGGCACGCAGAACGTGATCACCGCCTGCGAACAGTCCGGCACCTCTCGACTCGTCTATGTGTCGAGCGTGCACGCGCTAAAGGAACCGAACCCGCCAACCACCATCACCGAGGCCGACAGCGCGGCCGACTTCGACCCGGCGGCAGTAATCGGTGAATACGCCAAAACCAAAACAGAAGCCACCGCATTGGTACTCGCGGCCACCGGACTAGATCGAGTTGTTGTGCATCCGAGTGGATTGATCGGCCCACACGACTACGGAGACAGTCACTTGACGCGGCTAATTCGAGACGCGGCCAACGGAAACCTAACCGCGGTCGTTGGTGGCGGCTACGACTTTGTCGACGCGCGCGACGTGGCGATCGGAATTATCTCGGCCGCAAAAACCGCACCAACCGGTCGCACCTTTCTGTTGACCGGCCATTACGCCAAAGTCGACGACCTAGTCGATACCGTCGCCACGCTCACCGACCGAAAGCGCAGGTTCAGTGTCTTGCCGCTCTGGTTCGCGCGACTCAGCGCGCCAATGGCCGAACTGTTCTATCGAATTCGGGGCACAAAACCGCTCTACACGCGCTATTCGTTGCACACCCTTACCGCGCCAGCGGACTTCTCCCATGCCCGAGCCAGTGCCGAACTCGGCTACCTGCCGCGTCCCCTCGACGAGACTCTCACCGACACGGTCGCTTGGCTCGACCTTTGACCAGCGAGCGCACAATCGCGGCCGAGCACGAAACTTCATCAGCCTCCTGCTGACCCAAAATGCGATAGCGTGCCGGGTATCAGGTGATCCCGCAATGGCTCACCTGATACGGGCGACTCTAACGGTCGCCGTTCATCGAAAACTCGGAGGAAAACCATGAACCGCAAACTCCAGCTAGTCGCCGCAACGGCTGCGACCGCTTTGCTGACCCTGACCGCTGGCTGTGGCGGCGACTCGGCCACCATCGACACCGGAAACGGGAAGGTGAAGGTCGAGAAGGACGGCGACGGCGTCAAGGTCGAGTCCAAAGACGGCACCCTCGAGTCAGGCACCAAACTGCCGTCAGATTTCCCGAAGGAAATCCCGCTCGTTGAGGGCAAGGTCATCTCCGCCACTTCGGTCAAAACTGACGGCAAACAAGGGTTCGTGGTCGGCCTGAGCAGCAAGGCCAGCGCCGAGGACATCGCGAACGAAGCCGTCACCGCATTCGAAAAGGCCGGCTTTGAGACGCTGACGCAAACTGTCAGCGGAAACACCGCCTTCCTCGGCTTCAAGTCTGACAAGTGGGAAGTCGCGGTTAGCGTTAGCTCCGAAGGTGAGACCACCGTCAGTTACATCGTCAGTGCAGTTGAGTAGCCACACCCGGCCACCTTGGTAGAGCCTCGGCCCGCCGACTCAACCCATCTTGTCGACCCAAAGGACGAGCAGTCCTTGATCGTCGACTTCGTGGAAGGCCGGCGGGCCGGGCACACCGTCACCCTTTAGGCACTCGACTACTTGGCTCGGTCCGTAAAGGTGTTCTTCGACGGCGGTGATCCAGTGAATGTCCGGCGATAGGGCGCGTTCGAATCGCACCCAGTCGCGGCGTTCTAGCAGACTAATGATGTTGCTTACCGCTGGGACAAACTCAGCCACCAGGTCACCTTTCGACATAGCCAACACCTGCCCGGCCCTGCTTCGGCCCGGACCAACCGAACCGTCCTAGGCTACTGACTGAACGCCGCCGCCCCGAAGCCGAGGATTCATGACAGCCACCGAGCAGCAAACACCTGCGCCCACGAAAAAGGACTGGCTCGCGTTAGCCGTCCTATCGATTGGCCTTGGCCTGATCGTGCTCGACGGCACGATCGTCGGCGTCGCCCTGCCGACCATCATCAGCGACTTGAAGCTGAACCTGACTGACGCCCAATGGGTCAACAGTCTTTATGCCGTCGTACTGGCAGCCCTGCTGCTGTCGACCGGCAAACTTGCCGACCGCTGGGGCCGAAAGCGGATGTTCCTGGCTGGCCTGACGATCTTCATCGGCGGCAGTTTGCTTGCTGCGGCATCCGACACTGCCGGCACTTTGATCGGTGCGCGAGCCGTCCAAGC
>JAKPAQ010000347.1 GCA_029779385.1 Actinomycetes bacterium
CGCGATCAATGTCGTGCGAATGCTAAGCGGCTTCTCCGGGAGGAGTTGCCGTGGAACAGGCTGGAGGACGGTTTCCGCCAAGGTGTAACGGCCAACTCCGAAGCCTGCCTGTCCTCCGGCCTCCAGGTCGTGAAGACCTAGCGCGATGGCACTCGTCATTGCGGTCGACTGCCCGGTCAACACACCGACAGCGGCGTCCGAGATCGATGACTTGGCCGACCATGCTGCTCGAGACGCCTCCGGCCGGAACACCTCGACGGCGACCGCCCCAACTATTAGCACGAGAGCGAGCACGATCGCTCTAGTAACGACTCCCTTGGTGCCCCAGCGTCGCGAGAGCCACGAGAGTGACAGTGCGACCACTAGCGCGACCAGGTATCGGCGGTCGCCCCGAAGAACCGTAGCCAGAACGGGAATCGACGCAATCACGGCTAGAGTCACGCCATGCCGGCGGCGCGCGACGAAGTGAAAGAAGCCGACGGCGGATGCTAGAGAGAGAATCACCATCTGCGCCAAGAACGCGACTTGGTTCTCGTACCCTCCAAGTCCTCGCTTTCCGAAGTACGCTGCGGCACCGCCAGCCAGGACGACACTCGCCACGACCGAAGCTGCCCCAAGCGCCGCCATGGCGGCCAGCAACCAGTACCCGACCGGGAGAAGTGACCGTTCCGCGGGGATGCGGCGGAACGCATTGCGACGGCGAACTAGGACCAATACGGCCAAGTAGGGCAGCACCGTTGCAGCCGTCACATTCAGCGCTTGGTCGTAGTGATCGCTGACGTCGATTCCAGGCCAGCGGAAGTTGCCTCCAAGTAGATCAATCGATGGCCGCACCACGAAGAAGATGAGCACGGCCAAGGCAGTTAGAACAAGTGGATCACCTGGCCACGATCTAGTTCTAAACGCGACGACAAGCGGGATGACGACGCCAAAACACGACAACAACAGGACGGCGTTCCAGCCTTCCCCAAATGGGAGTAGCGGAATTAGGAGGGCTACTGCAACCACAACGCAAGTGGCGGCGGTGACTCTGGCGGCTCGAGTGCGGCGCAAGTGCAACCGGCCTTCTCGATCTCTGAGCCTCGCCCCCGGTCGGCGATGATGCGGTGCCTGAAGCGCCTTGGCGTAGGTCATGACACTCGGCCTAACCCTTGTCGCACGGTCAGCTTGCCGGTCCGCACGACGCCCGAGCGGTCTCCAGCCCACAACGCATCCACTCCGCTCCGTAGCGAAATGACGGCCCCGTCGGTTTGTGGTGAATTGCTGGACGGCTTCATCGT
>JAKPAQ010000349.1 GCA_029779385.1 Actinomycetes bacterium
CCAGCGCAGCGCCGTGAGGCATATGCCGCAGACATCACCTACGGCACCAACAACGAATTTGGCTTCGACTACCTGCGCGACAATATGGCCGATTCGCTTGAAGAATGTGTTCAGCGTGGTCACAACTTCGCCATCGTCGATGAGGTCGACTCGATCTTGATCGATGAAGCTCGTACGCCGCTGATCATTTCGGGGCCAACCGAAGACGAAGTCAAGTGGTACGGCGAGTTCGCCCGGATCGTTGGCGCGATGAAGATCGATGAGCATTACGAAGTAGACGAAAAGAAGCGCACGATCGGTGTCACCGAAGCCGCGATCGACGTCGTCGAAGATCAACTTGGTATCGCCAACCTTTACGACGCGGTCAACACCCCCCTGATCGGTTTCTTGAACAACGCGGTTAAGGCGAAGGAACTGTTCAAGCGCGACAAGGACTACGTCGTGCTTGACGGCGAAGTCCTAATCGTTGATGAGCACACCGGCCGACTGCTCGACGGTCGCCGGTACAACGAGGGCCTACACCAGGCAATCGAAGCCAAGGAGGGCGTCCGGATTCGCGAGGAGTACCAGACGCTGGCCACGGTCACCTTGCAGAACTACTTCCGCCTGTACGACAAACTTTCAGGAATGACCGGTACGGCCACCACTGAGGCCGCCGAATTCGACAAGATCTACAAGCTTGGCGTCGTCCCGATTCGGACGAACAAGCCGATCCAGCGTGCTGATCTTGCCGATCTGGTTTACCGCACCGAGGACGCCAAGTTTGACGCCGTCGCCGATGAGATCGCCCAGCGGCACGAGACCGGACAGCCAGTGCTGATCGGTACCACCAGCGTCGCTAAGAGCGAGCGTTTGGCAAAGCTGCTGAAGAAGCGCGGCATTGCCCACGAAGTGCTCAACGCTAAGCAGCACGACCGTGAAGCAGCGATCGTCGCGATGGCTGGTCACAAAGGCGCGGTCACCGTCGCCACCAATATGGCTGGCCGCGGAACCGACATCATGCTTGGCGGCAGCGTCGAGTTTTTGGCCGACGCCGAACTTCGTAAGAAGGGACTGGACCCGGTCGAGACGCCCGATGAGTATGAGGCCGCCTGGCCAGAGACCGTCGAACGGCTGGAAAAGCAGGTCGCTAGCGAAAAGGCCGAAGTCGTCGCGGCTGGCGGTCTTGCAGTTATCGGCACCGAACGACATGAGTCGCGTCGAATCGACAACCAGTTGCGTGGTCGTTCCGGCCGTCAGGGCGACCCGGGATCGACTCGGTTCTACTTGTCGCTCGAGGATGACTTGATGCGCCTGTTCAAGGGCGACTGGGTCAACTGGATCTTGCAGACGATGAAGATCCCAGACGATGTCCCGATCGAGAACAAGCGAGTAACCAAGTCGATCGCTTCGGCGCAGGGAATGGTTGAGGCGCAGAACTTCGAGACCCGCAAGAACATCTTGAAGTATGACGACGTGATGAGCCGTCAGCGCGAGGTCGTTTACAGTGAGCGCCGCCGAGTGCTTGAAGGCGAAGACCTTGAGCCACGCGTACGTCAGATGATCGAAGATGTCACTGGCGCTTACACCACAGCCGCGACCGAGGGTTACCCGACTTCGTGGAACCTTGAGACGCTCTGGACGGCGCTGGGAACTCTCTACCCGATAAGCCTCTCGCATGAGGACCTGGTGGAGTCCGCTGGTGGGCTGGAGCGAATGGATGCAGGTGAGCTGAACGAGTTGGTAGTTGCTGACGCCTTGGCCGCCTACGACACCCGCGAGGTTGAACTAGGCGAGCCGGTAGCGCGCGAATTGGAGCGCCGGGTGGTGCTCAGCGTGTTGGATCGCAAGTGGCGTGAGCACCTGTACGAAATGGATTACTTACGTGAGGGCATTGGCCTGCGCGCGTACAGCCAGCGTGATCCCTTGGTGGAATACCAGCGCGAAGGGTACGAACTGTTCACCGCGATGATGGACGGAATCGCCGAGGAGTCCGTTGGCTTCCTGTTCAACCTAAATGTCGAGGTTGAAACCGAAGCGGACGGCGATGGCCAAGAACCGCACGTCACGGCCAAGGGTCTCGAGCACGACTCCACGCCGAAGCAGTTGACCTATACGGCGCCGGGTGAAGACGGCGAAGCCGAAATTGTCGGCGAGTCCGGGCTTGGCGCTGACGATGACGCCGCGGAGACGGCGCGTCAGAACAAGGCCAAGGCGACGGCACGCAAAAAGGCCAAGGCTCAGCGCCAGTCCCGTAAAAACAACCGCTGACGTTCTTCGTTTTCGGCGGTCAGTTGATCGCCCATTCGGCTGCGGTGCAGCGCCAATGTAGGCGTTCGCTCGAGTCTTGCTGACGGTGCAGGCCAATCGCGATTGCGTGTGAGCGCCCATTCAACACGATCCGGGCGGTCACTTCGGCCGAGCGTTCGTTCACCCTGGAGACGTGTACTGACACCACGCGGGGGCTGCGGGCGGGCACGCCGGGGCCGAAGCGACCCTTCACGTGACGACAAAGCTGTTCGTAGACGTCCGGGCTCAGCCACGGGCCGAGTTGGCGTACCGGCCGGGTTCCGCAGATTGCTTCAGCGAGGACTTGGGCGAAGCGAGCGCAGCGGTGTCGCAACTCGCCGACGTCGCCGTGTTCGACTGGCACTGGCAGCAGGGGCGTGCGCCGCGGGAACGGCAGGGGCACCTGGCTGGGGTTGAATGGGTCGGAAACAAGTGCGGTTGCAGTAATCATTTTTCTCCAGGTTCGGTTAGGTGTTGGCCGGGCTGTAGCAGGTTTGGGTTCTCGCCGATGACTTCGCGGTTGGTTTGATGCCAAGCGGCGACTTCGGCGGCGATGGTGGCGTTGTCGGCGCCGCGGTGGCGTTCGCTCACGATCGACCACAGGCAGTCGCCGGGCTTGACCACAACGGTCGTCCGAGTTTCTGGTTTGGGCTTCGCAGTTGCCACTTGCGCCCCGAAGGCGGGTGTGGGAGCCGGCGCCGCAGTGATGGCGGGGCGATCGGGCAGCAGTAGTCCGTCGAGCGGCGAGTGCGCTCCGTCGGCGCCATGGGCCGGCACGGTAGTGGCAACGCAGGTGCCGGCAAGGAGTAGCCCGCGCAACATCGCTGGAGCGAACTTGGCGGCTAATCGCCGGTCGAATATCGCAACCGCGAATACCAGCAGAATCCAGCACAGCCAACCGGCCAAGACAACCAGCAGCGCGAATCTAACGATCGACTCGAAGTCGTGGCTCGAAGCCAGTTCCATGCGATCCCCCGATCGACTTTAGATTACATGTAACTACATGTAATAACAATGAAGGACAGCAAACTACGCTAACTGGCAGCCTGTCAACCCTGGGGTCAGCAGGGGTGTGTGCAATGGTTGCTCTGCGACCCCCTACGGTGAGGCCATGCGCTGGGAACGCTTATTCGCCGATCTCGAGAACTCGACGGCAGACGCCATGGCGACTGACCGTGATGCGCTCGCGGCCGAACTGCAAGACGCCAATTGGGCCGAAGTTTCTTGGTTGGAACTGCTTGGCGGGGAAGTCACGGTGGAGGTGCAGGGATACGGTCGACTCCAGGGCCCAGTTCGATACGTTGGTGAACTGATCGTTTTTGGCCAATCTGGTCCTTGGACGGCGGTGAACCCGGCAGCAATCCTGGCCGTATTCGGCACCGACGGTCGCGTCGCCCCCGCAACTAAGATGCGTCGGACTCGAGCGCAGTTCGCCCGGATGCTGCGGACGGAGAGCGCTCAAATCCGACTCACTCGCCGCGACTCAGCAGTTGTCGTGGGGTCGATACAGGTCGTTGGTGCGGACTTCGTCCAGTTGCAAGTTGGTCAACAACGAGTTTCGGTGCCGTGGGCCGCTATTGCGACGCTTTCTCAGGCGTGAGTTCGGTGCTGCCCTGTTGGTCGGCACGCTGGTACTGGCGCGCAATGTAATTCTCGAATTCGGCCGTCTCGATCCGCCATTGGCCGCGATTTCCGACCTGAATTCCGCGGAGTTCGCCCGAATCGATGAGGCTGCGGACCACCCGTGGATCAACCTTTAGCGTGTCTGCGACCTCGCTGAGCGTGAGGAAGCGTTCGTCCAGATCCATGGCGAACATTCTTCCACGCGAAAGCCAGAAAGAACGGGCATGGCGACCGGACTGTGGACGAGCACTGGCGCTCAGCGTTTCAAGTGAGTACAAATTGCCATATGCACGTCCCGGGGGGAGACGCGATGAGGCCTGCGCCGGCCCATCGCCTACCAATGTCACGCTGGCGCAATCCACGACTGCTATTCGGAGTCGCACTCGTCCTGATTTCGGCAGTCGTTGGCGGATCGCTGTTGGCGGCCGCACGAGACTCAACTGACTACTGGATGGTCAGGTCCGATGTGCGCAGCGGGGAGCGAATCGACCCGGCAGACCTTACTTCAGTATCGGCACGAGTCGATGCAGTCGCGGCAAGTGCGCTATTGCCGGCCGACGGTCCACTACCGAGCGGAGTTTGGGCGCGAGACGTCACCGCGGGCACGATGATCACCGAAGACGCGGTCGCCGACCGAGCCAGTCGAGGTCGTCAACTACCGCTTCGGGTTGTGGCGGGGTCGGTGCCACCGGGACTGTCAGTTGGCCAGCGAGTCGATGTCTGGTCCGGACCTGGACCGAACGCCGACCCAGCAGTCGAGGCGCGGCGAATCCTGACCGCAGCTTCAGTGGTCTCGGCGTCGCATTCAGACGGCACGGGGTCGCGCACGATCGTCGTTGACACTGGGATCTCCGGACCTACCGCCCGAGTGGTGGCTGAGGCTGCGGCCGGGCACCTGACGCTGGTGCGAGTTCAGTGAGCCAAGTAATCCGGGTCGCGGTTTCGGCGGCCGGCGCCGGCTGGGAGTCGGATCTGTTAGCCGAAATTGACCGCAACGATCGGGTTCAGTTGGTTCGGCGCTGCGTTGACATCGCGGACTTGTTGGCTACTTCGGCCACCCACCGGCTCGATACCGCTCTCGTGGCCGTTAGTAGCGCGGGACTGGACGCTTCGGTGGTTGAGCAGTTGATCGCGCACGGAGTTCGTATCGGTGCCGTCGAGGCCGACGGCGCGCATTTAGGTATTGGCGGGCCAGTGCGAATCGGCGACTTGGCCGCCTGGTTTGCCGAAACCGCTGAGCCAGTGGTGGGCACAACTGAGGTCGAGTCCGGAAAGATCGTGGCAGTTTGGGGCCCGACCGGTGCGCCGGGGCGAACGTCGCTCGCGATTTCGCTGGCTTCGGCGACCGCTGCGGCCGACGTGAAAACCGCCATCGTCGACGCGGACGTGCACGGTGGCGCTGTCGGTCAATGGTTGGGCATTTTGGACGACGTCAGCGGGTTGATGGCGGCCTGTCGCGATGTGACCAGAGGAGTACCTGGCTCAGCGCAAACCCATCTGCTCAGCTTGGATGAGCGAACGAACGTACTCACCGGGGTGCCACGCCCGGACATGTGGCACAACCTGCGCCCGGCGGCAATTGAGTCGGTTCTGCAACAGATTTCGGCCAGTCACGAACTGGTCGTCGTGGACTGTGCCTTCGGCGCCCAAGCGGCAACTGTGCCCTCTGCCGACCAAATCACCCGCCGGGTTTTGGAGATGGCCGACGAGGTCGTGGTGGTCGGTCGAGTTGATCCGATCGGCTTGGCGCGCCTCGTACGCAGTATTCAAGATGGGGGCCCTTGGTCGCGTCCGCCGCGAATTGTGCTGAACGCGTTTCGGGCATCGCTTGGCTGGACCGAGGCAGAGGTTTGCGCAACGATCGCTGAACTGACCGGGATCGCGCCTTGGGCCTTCCTGCCGTTCGACGGACCCAGCCATGACTTAGCGCTTATGCGAGGCCAGCCGCTGCGCCAGGTTGCTCCGGCCTCGGGGTATGTCGCTCGCGTTGAACGCCTCGTCGCCGACTTGGGGTTCGGTCGCCACGTCGCCCGGGCAACCAGTCGGTGACGCGATTTCTAGCCGTGCCAGTTTGCTGGCGGGCAAGGTGGTAGTTTCTGCCTACTTGGCCTCTTGGGTAAATGTGAGTTTTGGGCCAAACTTTTAGAAGAGGTAAGTATGCAGCGACTCAGCCCGCTTGACGCGATGTTCATTCATCGCGACCATCCAGAAACGCCCCGTCAGGTGGCGTCCTTGGCGATTCTCAAACCGGGCGATCGGCCGCTTACCTACGACCGGCTAATCCAAGTAATCAACGATCGAATCGATCTGGTGCCTCGATATCGGCAAGTGCCGAAGCGCATCCCAGGCGGCATCGGGATGCCGGTTTGGGTCGACGACGACCACTTCGATCTATCGCTGCACGTTCGCCGTTCCGCGCTGCCACGGCCAGGCGGTCGCGATGCCCTGCACGAACTGGTTGGCCGGCTGGTTGCGCGGCGCCTCGATCACGAACGTCCGCTGTGGGAGTTGTACCTGATTGAGGGACTTGAGAACGGCGAGATCGCCCTGCTGTTTAAGTCGCACCAGGCTCTCGTTGATGGCTCGCACACTGTCGAC
>JAKPAQ010000386.1 GCA_029779385.1 Actinomycetes bacterium
TGTGCCGTAGTTGCACGACGCGAAGTCGCCGTTCCAGTAGGGTGCCCACTTCGCCTGCATGCCGAAGCTGCCGTGATACATCGCCAGCACTTCCTCACGCGAATTGCGATCGACCGTGGGCGGATCGAGCGGGATCTTGTACTTGGGCAAGCTACGCGAGTTCGCATTGAGTCCCGCGTATTCAGCCCTGGCGCCGTTGAACATGACGGCCGCGCGATCGGTGGCGTCGTACAGATCGAGTGCAGCAGGCGGGCGCGACTGGCCGTTCGCGACTGTCGCGAGAGCAGACAGGCAGGCGGCGGCAATGACGGATCGACTCGGTCGGAACATAGCTGTTAGCGTTGTCTTGGGCGCACCGAGTGAACTTGCCAAATTACTTGATCCTGCAACATGGGGCGCGTCGGTCACCATGGCTCGCAGTGTTGATGGACGCTTCGGAGTTGGCGTTTGACACCGCGGTCGGTGACAGTACGGGGCAACACCTGTCCCTGCTTCCTTCGGTCAATACCAGAGGTAATCCGCATCCCCTTTGCCGACGTACAGTTCCTTCTTCCGTGGCGCGCAGAAGGCGACGCCTTCATCCAGCCAGCCCAGCGCCACCATGGCTCTGACGTCTGACGGATGCGCCGTATAGCGGTGGTTGGCGGCCTTGCCGGTGCCGACCTGGTTGTTAAACAGGCGGCGCACCGGTTGGTACTTCGCCGGGCAGCTACCGGTTGAGGACGGCGGCACAACGTAGAACGCGGTGGCGGTGTCTTCCACGGCGATGTTGGGCTGGTTCGCGTAGGTCGCCTTGAGCAAGTTGCAGTCGTCCTGCTTCGCGCTGTAGAAGTGCGACGAAATCGGCGACTTGAAGAACCAACGACACACAGGCACTGCAGTCGCATCGGCCGCAAGTGCTTTGCTGGCACTATCCCACGCGTAGAAGCCCCGCCAAGTTCGATACAGATCTGGCGCAACCTCGTCGAGCGTGTCGGCATCATCCCGGTTGAGCGAGACGAAGTAGGTGTCGCGATCGGGCCAGTAGTACTCCTGCACGGCGGTCGCCGTTTGGTCGCCGTTCCAGTCGTTGTAACCTGGGAACGCGTCCATAGCGGTCACCGTGTAGGTCACAGTAACCGAGCCGCCATCGAACCCGGTCAGGTTACGGATCGTGACGACATACACATGATCGTCGTGCCCCGAGTTGACCGGGTTGGAAGCATTTGGGCCCTCGGTCGTCGGCAAATCCCAGACCAGAATGGCGTCGTTGAATTCCTCCCACCCCGTCCGGTAGTTCACCACGGCGGGCACGTCGGCACCGTTTCGCGTCACCGTCACCGTAGCATTTACCGCTGTCTTGAGAGATGAGTTCGAATACGACCAGCGTCGCCATATGTGATGACGCAAGA
>JAKPAQ010000398.1 GCA_029779385.1 Actinomycetes bacterium
TGGCAGAGCAGCTGACTCTTAATCAGCGGGTTCAGGGTTCGAGTCCCTGGGGGTGTACCAAAATCAGGCTCCGGAAGTTTCCGGAGCCTTCTGATTTTCAGCCGCCTGCTTGATTGCCCGACTGATGCTGCTGTGCGAGACGCCGACTTGCTCGACTATCTCTTGATAAGACATCCCCTCTTCGATCGCGGCAGCCAGCGCGATTCCCCAGTTGGTGCGGGCCTCGGTGATCTCGCGTTCGTACTTCTCGGTTGCTTGGTCATAGGCCACCCTCGCCTCGTGCAGTGAGCGCGGGACTGTCTCGTCGTATTCGCCTCGGTGCCGAAATGCCATGTGTTCAAGGTAGAGCACTCCGGCGCCGATTTGATAAGCCCACTAATGATCAGTACACTTACGATATGGCCGAACGCAATCCGCTCTCCCTCGACGAACAGGTTTGCTTCGCACTTTCGGTTGCCTCAAGGTCGATCGTCGCCAGTTACCGTGACGTGCTCGAACCGCTTGGCCTAACCCATCCGCAGTACCTCGTCATGCTTGCCCTTTGGGAAAACGACGGGTTGACGTTGCGTGCGCTGAGCGAGCGGCTTCGACTCGAGCCTGCCACCGTCTCCCCCTTGGTCAAGCGCCTCGAAACCGCCGGCCTGATCAGCCGAGATCGAAAGCCCGGAGACGATCGCGCCTTCGCGTTGACCCTCACCCCGGCTGGCCGCGAACTTCGCAAGAGGGCTGAGAGCGTACCCACCACGATGCTTGCCCGACTTGAGATGGACACCACCGAGTTGGACCAGATCAACAACTGGCTCCACCAACTAATCGCACGTACCGATCGTGCCAGCGAAGGAATAACTGCATGAGTGAACAGCTTTCGGACTCCTCGGAACAATCCTTGAACCTCGTCCGACGACGGATCACCGCAATCACTTGGTTCGTGACCACAATCCACGCCCTGCTCGGCATTATTGGTGGTGCTTATGCCCTCGGCCCGGACCGTCGGCCCGACCAGATCCTGCTGATCGTCGTCTCGGTTCCGGTCGCCTTGATCATCTACGGCGTCACCCGGGTGATCATGGACTGGCCGATCTTCTCGTGGCGCTCTGCCCCGTGGCTCGTGCTGATGATGCTGCCGACCGTTTACGGGATCATTTGGATCCTGTGACCGGGCCTTCAAACACGTCGGGGATGTCGTTGCCATCGGCGTCGATCGACTCCAACACCGCCACCTGGCGATAGTGCCGGTCGCGACTTCGAAGGACGATGGAAGCCAGCCCGGCGGCAAGAATCGAACCAGCTAAGACGCCGGACTTTGCCTGCCCTTGAAGCGCTTCGTCGGCAAAAGCGAGTCCGCCGATAAGCAGCGAAACGGTAAAGCCGATTCCCGCGAGCATGCCGACGGCCAGCACGTCGATCCAAGCGATGCTCGGGTCGAGTTCGGCTCGAGTGGTTTTGGCCAACAGGTAGGAGCCGAGCATGATCCCGATCGGCTTGCCAAGGACCAACCCGGCCACGATGCCTAACGTCACCGGGGAGGAAACCGCTTCGGCCACCGCGTCGCTAGAAATCACCACGCCAGCGGCGAAGAACGCAAAAACTGGTACGGCGAACCCCGCCGAGATAGGCCGCATCCGATACTCAATCGACTCCGCATTAGCGTGCCGGCCCGCCGCAGGAACCGAAAAGCCCAACAGCACTCCGGCGATGGTGGCGTGGACTCCAGAAGAGTGCATCAACCCCCACGCGAGGACAGCAAGTGGAACCAGCAGCCAAGGTGACAAGACCCCGCGATGGGTAAGCCAGCCAAACATCCCGACTACTGCGAACGCACCGAGCAATGGCAGGGGGTGCACTTCGGCGGTGTAAAAGACCGCGATTACGGTGATGCCTAGCAGATCGTCGACAACCGCGAGCGTCAGCAGAAACGTTCGCAGCGCCGACGGCAAGTTAGTGCCGACTACCGCCAACACCGCAACGGCGAAGGCGATGTCGGTGGCCGACGGGATCGCCCAACCCTCAGAGGTTTGGTTGGCAAGGTTGAACGCAACGAAGATCAACGCCGGCACGACCATCCCGGCGACCGCCGCCACCACCGGCAACGCGGCACGGCTCGGCTCCCTCAAGTCCCCGGCAACGAACTCACGTTTGAGTTCGAGCCCAACGACGAAGAAGAAGATCGCCAGCAATCCGTCGGCGGCCCAGTCGGCCAGCGAAAGGTTCAGGTGAGCGAACTGCGGCCCAATCTCGAGTTCAGAAAGTCTCAAATAGGAATCGGTCCACGGCGAGTTCACCCAAATGAGCGCGACCGTCGCAGCGAGCAACAAAATCGTGCCGCCCACGGTTTCGCGGCGCAAGATGTCGCCGATCCGAGTGGACTCGCCCCAACTGCCGCGCGCAAACAGTGCCTGTCGACTCATCGATGACTTCCTTTGGGTAGGCAAAAATATTCGCCGACCAGACTTCCCGGCACACCTAGCCGCAATCCTACCCGCGCCGACGATTTCCTTGTGCGCTGTCACACTTGGAGCATGTGGGTGGGATGGATCGAATTTGACCTCAGGCTTGGCGATGTTCATTCACTAAAGGCCAAGCGGTCGATCATCAAGCCAATCGTCAGCGAGATGCGGCGAAAGTTCGCTATTTCAGCGGCCGAGACCGACTCAGTTGACCTCTACCGGCGAGCCGGAATCGGCGGCTCGCTAGTTTCAATTGACCGCAGCCACGTCATCGAAGTCCTCGACTCGGTCGAGCGTTGGATTGGCGAACGGCCAGAAGTCGAAGTGATCGCCACCCATCGACATTTAGGCAACTCCAGCGACGACGAACAAGACGAGCTCCCCTTCGCCTAGAGCCCAACTAAACCGCAGACAAACGAAACCGGCCGGCACCTATTGGTGCCAGCCGGTTTTGTTCTAGCCGGTTCAGGAGGGCTGCGGAGCGCCCGGACGCGCGTAACGCATCCAAGTGATCGCAATGCAGACCGCGCAGAACGCGACACCGATGTAGAAGAAGTACTCCGGCGCCATGATGGTCAAACCAACACCGAACGCGAACGGACCAAAGGCCGCAATCGCCGCGGTCCAACCGATAACCCCGCCAGCCTGACGCCGTTCGAAGATCATCGGCATCTGCTTGAAGGTCGACGCGTTACCAATACCAGCGAACAAGAAGATCGCCAACATGCCGTAAAGGAAGTGGTTGAAGTCGCTCGCGACCGCATCTGCACCAGCGGAGATGTCAGGCTCGAGATACATCGAGGTGTAGGCAACCGAGAGCAGGATGCCGATACCGGAAACCAACGTCCATTTCGCGCCGCCGAACTTGTCGGTCAGTGGGCTGAAAACAACTCGTGCGCCAGCACCAATCAACGGGCCGAGGAAGGCGTACTTGACCGGGTCAGGGATTTCGTAGCCGGTCAACAGCAACTGCGTCGTGCCATCGGACATGACTTGCGCGATCGCCTCATTGCCGCCGCCGTAGAAGTTCTTGATCATCAAACCGAACTGACCCGAAAGACCTGCGAAGGTGCCGAAAGTCATGATGTACAGGAACGTCATCCACCAGGTGTCCTGGTTGCTGAAGATGTCGAACTGTTGCTTGATGCTGGCCACGATCGGCACACTCTTGAGCATCGACCAGGCCAAAATCACGCCCAAGATCACGAACGGGATGTAGATGAACGCGGCGTTCTGGTACCAAACTTCTCTCGGCTCACGACCGGGGAACTTCTCCAGCTGGCTCGAGCCCAAGAAGCCCACCAGCGAGATGCCAATAACCCACGGGGTGAGGAACTGGACGAGCGAGACGCCGAAGTTACCGATACCGGCTTGCAGACCAAGCGCGGTCCCCTGCAGCCGCCGTGGGAAGAAGTACGAGGTACTCGGCATGAAGCCAGAGAACGCGCCACCACCGATACCGGACATTGCCGACAGCGTTAGCAGCCACCAGTACGGGGTGGTCGGATCCTGAACCGCAAAAGCCCAACCGATCAAGGGCAAGGCGAGCAACGCGGTGGTGACCGTCACCAAGGTGCGGGTGCCCAAAATCGGCGGGAGCACCATCCAGATCAACCGCAAGATACCGGCTGAAAGACCCGGGATTGCGACTAGCCAGTAGAGCTGATCCTTGGTCAGTGTGAATCCGATGTTTCCCAGTTTCGGCGCGAGTGCGCTAGCAATGAACCAGGAACTGAACGCCAGAATCAGCGTGAAGGTGGTGATGCTCAGCGTGCGCCAAGCTAGGGCTGAGTCCCAGTTCTCTTCGTCTTCTGGGTCCCATTCGGTGAGCCAGTTCGCTCCCCGAGTCTTCGGTTGAGAAGTACTCATCGCATACTCGATTCTTCTGTTGGGGGTGTTTCAAAGTGATCAGACAATTCGGGCGACTGCTCGTGCAGCA
>JAKPAQ010000403.1 GCA_029779385.1 Actinomycetes bacterium
TATGACGCAATGCGCGACAGGGTAATCCGCGACCTGGAATGCTCTCGCCCTGAGTATCTGAAAATGATTGGGGTAGAACAGCGTTAATGGAGATGGTGTTAACCCGGCGGCGTCCTCAGTCGCTGTCGACCGCTTGGCAGCCGACCGCGGTCGAGCTGCTGCCTATCGGCTGCTTACAGTCGGCGTCCACCCGCGATCGCCGCAGATCATGGGGCGGCCGTCAGGAGCTTGGGCGGCGAAATTCGGATTGCATGACGTGCCAACCTCTTTCACGCCCGCGATTGGCTGGGATCGCACCCATGTGCCGTTGTCGCTGACGCCGTCGGATCCACAGATGAAGGGCAAACCGTCTTTGCCGAAACCGAAGGCGAACTTCCGATAGTTCGTGCACTTGTCGCCTTGCGTGACACCACGAGTGGAACCGGGCACCTCGGCCGAAGCGGCTACCGGGGGCGGCGCAGCCGGTTGAGTCGGCCGCGGAGTTGAGGCGGTCACCGAGAACCCGAACTTCGTGAGGAGCAATGATCAGAACCTGTGGATGAGCCTTGGTAGGGCGGCGTGAATGTGGGCGCGCCTTCCCGGGGATGATCACAAGTCCAGTTCGTTTCTGATCAAGACCGGCGTTGGCGCGCTGGTTGGGAAGGCACGCCCGTGCTCACCGTAGTTCACGATGTCGCGCAGGCCAACGACACCCGCAGCGGTGCCGGTCGGTCGTTGTTGGATGAGATTGTCCGCGACGGTGCCCGGCAGATGCTGGCCGCCGCTTTGCAGGCCGAGGTCGCCGCCTATGTCGACCAGTTCGTCGATCAGGTCGACGAGAATGGGCACCGGCTGGTGGTCCGCAACGGCCACCACAACGTCCGGGAGGTGCTCACCGGCGCTGGGGCGATCGAGGTGAAGGCGCCGCGGGTCAACGACAAACGGGTCGATCCGGAAACCGGTGAGCGGCAACGATTCTCGTCGAAGATACTGCCGGCGTGGGCGCGTAAGTCCCCGCAGATGGCCGAGGTGCTGCCGTTGCTGTACCTGCATGGCCTGTCCAGCAGCGACTTCGGTCCGGCGTTGGAGCAGTTCCTCGGCTCGGGGGCGGGGCTCTCGGCTCCGGCGATCACCCGACTGACCGCGCAGTGGCAGGACGAGGCCGCCGCGTTCGGCCGCCGGGACCTGTCGGGCACCGATTATGTGTACCTGTGGGTGGACGGCATCCATCTCAAGGTCCGCCTGGAGCAGGACAAACTGTGCCTGCTGGTGATGCTGGGGGTGCGCGCCGACGGCCGCAAGGAACTGGTCGCGCTGACCGACGGGTACCGCGAATCAGCGGACTCGTGGGCGGATCTGCTGCGGGACTGCCGGCGCCGTGGCATGCGCGCCCCGGTGCTCGCGGTCGGGGACGGTGCTCTGGGGTTCTGGAAAGCGGTCCGTGAGGTGTTCCCCGATACCCGTGAGCAGCGGTGCTGGTTTCACAAGCAGGCCAATGTCCTTGCCGCACTACCGAAGTCGGCGCATCCGGGGGCGATCGCGGCGATGCGGGAAATCGCGGGCGCCGAGGACATCGACCACGCGCAGGTCGCGGTCAAAGCCTTCGAACTGGACTACGGCGCCAAGTTCCCCAAGGCCGTGGCCAAGATCGTTGACGACCTCGATGTGCTGCTGGAGTTCTACCACTATCCCGCCGAGCACTGGGTACATCTGCGCACCACCAATCCGATCGAGTCGACCTTCGCCACGGTCCGGTTGCGCACCAAGGTCACCAAGGGGCCGGGTTCCCGCGCGGCGGGTATCGCCATGGCCTACAAGCTCATTGACGCCGCACAAGCCCGCTGGCGGGCGGTGAACGCCCCGCACCTGGTCGCCCTGGTCCGGGCCGGAGCGGTGTTCCACAAAGGCAAACTGCTCGAACGACCCGTCGACATCACCCCACCCGAACCGGCCGACAACCCGGCCACCCCGACCGGAACGGAGGTCGCCTGAAAAACACCAATCCACAGGTATTGACAATTACTCGTTGCCTTCGGCGCGAAGTACCCGAAAGTGGTCGCCAAGATCGTCGACGACCTCGATGTCCTGCTGGAGTTCTACCACTACCCCGCCGAGCACTGGATCCATCTGCGTACCACGAATCCGATCGAATCCACCTTCGCCACAGTGCGTTTGAGAACGAAGGTCACCAAGGGTCCGGGATCGCGGGCCGCTGGATTGGCCATGGCCTACAAGCTGATCGACGCAGCCCAAGCCCGTTGGCGGGCCGTCAACGCCCCACATCTGGTCGCCCTCGTCCGCGCCGGAGCGGTCTTCCACAAAGGCAAACTGCTCGAACGGCCCACCGACATCACCCCACCGACACCACCGTCAGACGGCGATCAACACACCGAAACGGAGGTCGCCTGAAACACCCCGATCCACAGGTATTGACAATTGCTCAACTGCTAGTTCTTCCTTCACCAGCATAAGACCGATGGTGTTTAGGTTGAAGAAGAGCGCGCTTGAGGCTTCGAGTTGATCGAGGAACCTGCCGAGTTCGGGTTGCTCGGCATGAATGAGGGTTTTCAGTTCTTCTGGCTGCAGCACCAGGCTTTGCA
The DNA here is from genome assembly GCA_029779385.1 of Actinomycetes bacterium. The sequence continues at coordinate 2,580 of JAKPAQ010000403.1, forward strand.
CAAATTGCATCACTGCTCGAAGTCTTTGAAAGTCGAGCTGCAGTTCCTTTGACGCGATTGTTGGTGCATTTTCTTTCATTCGCCAGATATCGATCTGGCCGTGGACTGGCTCTAGAAGCGATTCGCGAAACTCATAGGCCAGCGGATTTTGGAGCTCTGCAAGCGAGAACTGTTTACGCATCGCTGCGGCATGTTGCGTTGTAATTTTCTCGTACGGGCTAGGCCCAAGTAGGTAGGTCCCTACACCGCAGGAGCTCATGTAGCTGTATTCCACCGCGTGTGTCGGGATGTCATCGAAATAAGGCTGGAGCGTGGCGCCCATCAATTTCGCCACGTCTGAAGCGGTATCACCT
>JAKPAQ010000412.1 GCA_029779385.1 Actinomycetes bacterium
CGCGGTCAACCGTTGGGATCCATTCGAACAGGTTGACGGTGGTGAGCATCGTCAGGAACGAAACGCGCCAGCCCGGATCGTGCCGAAGGAAGTTCGGCATGATCTCGATGGTCGAATCGCCTAGAGCGATGAAACCGGCGACATTGCGCACCTGGATCAAGTTGCGCTCTTCGTCAATGACGAACGGCTCTTCGTCCAAACCAAGACGCGACGCAAGTTCGGCAGAACGAAGACGCAACTCGGCTAGGTCAGCAGGAGTGCCCGCAAACGGCTGGGCTGGGCCGCCCTCAAGGAGGGTCGAATCGCCCATCATCCGCGCACCAAGAAATCTATTGTCAGTGCCGTGCCTTCATGCGACATACCCATCAGCGGGTCCACTGCCAAGGCCCGACCGGTGAGGGTCCGGGTACGGAACGGATAGCTCTCTGGAGCATTGCGCGAGTTAACGCGCAGCAAGTCGGCCAACTGATCCGGGCGAGCGCCGAAGCGGTCGCGGATTTGGGGCCAGATGTCATGATCCCACACGCGCTGCAGATCCTCCCATGATGAAACCTTCCAGAAGTACAAGTGCCCGAGTTCATAGTACTGACCAAGTCGCTCAGTGATCTGGTCGTTGAGGTACGCCAGCAGAGCGACAGCGGCCGCCTGCGGGGTCCAATTTTCTGCATCCACCTCAGGTGCGGTGGCAATCTCCACGCTCACACCGAGGTGCTCAGCGAGGAAGTCGAGGTCGGCATAGGCGTCAATTCGCTCGAAACGGCGGCCGATCGCCGAGTCAAGTGGCGCGACGGCCTGGTCCACCGAGTTCATCGTCGCGAGGATGTTGATGTTGTGTGGGAAAAACCACGGTGCCGGCAGCATGAACGAGTCGCCCGAAAGCATCCAGATCGGCTCGGTCACCGGATCGCCGGTGGGGCTGCGCTGCACCTTCGGCAGGTTCACCGGAATGGCCGACTTGGTGTTGCCGTCTACCGACGTCCGGTAGGAAGTATCCATGTAGGTCATGAAGTCGCCGAGGATCTTGGGCACGTTGCCACGGTTGATCTCGTCGATTACTAGCAGGCCTGAGCCCTTCCCTTGGCGATGTAACCGGATTGCCAAGTCGAGCAGGCGACCAGCAAATGGCGCCAGTCGGATGCCCTCGCCGGTCGGACGAAGGCCAATGATGAAGTCCTCGTAACCGTAGTCCTGGTGGAAGGTGACCCAGTCGGTGATTACTGGCGATTCGATCGGCGAAGACGAGAATCCGGAGGAGAACGGTTGGCTTGGTTTGAGCGGGTCAAAATCGACCGATTCGCCACCAGACCACTCTTGGTCAAGGATCTGTCGCACCTGAGCCACCGCGTGTGTCTTACCGGTTGCTGGCGGGCCGTAAACCAGAACGCTCTTGCGGTCGCGGTAGGCGTCGAGAATTTTGCGGGCCAGTGGCGTCATCTCGGAGGTGTTTCCGCTGCCGACGGTGATCAGACCCGAGGTTGCCCCCTTGAACAGGGGGTCGAGCGAGTTTGGCCAGTCTTGGGGAAGCCTGGCGCCGGTGGTGAAACCGGCGAAGTACTGACCTGAGTCGGTACGAACGATGTAGAGGTGGATCCCACCAATTTCGGTGAGGATCGCCTTGGCGTCTTCGACGCTGCTCGGGATTCGGACATCTGGCCATCCATTGACCGGCATCCAGGCCGGGTGGCGCTCAGTGCGCTCATCATGGCGGTTCATGCCCGCGAGTTCGTATGAAGCGTGGCGACGGTGGGCTTTGAAGGTGATCGAGGAGTTTTCTTCGGGTTGGCCCACTACGCGCGCAATGATCCGCTGGTCTTGCCACGCGTCCACTGGGGTCGAGCGATCGACTCCGAGAAACTCCAACAATTCCGGTACTTGCCGGATCTCCAACGCAGCGCGACCTCGCAGTCCGCGCGAGGACTTTTCCATGTTGTAGTAATCGTCGGCATCGACTTCATGCCACCAGATTCGATCAGCCTTCACCGTTTACTCCCTCCATTTGCCGCCCCAGCAGGTGCAGCGCACTCAAGAATTTCATGAGCACCACTAGTTGCGTAAGTGGCGTTTGGGACCAATGTGACTAGTCCCAATGGCCCTGTCGCAACCACTTGCCAGGTTTTGCTTATGGAGAGCCCGAGCTCTCACTTATAGACAGGACGAACTTCATCCAAAATCATGACGTAACTTTCGTCACAATTTTTTCTTTAGTCACATGAGCCCCAGGTCGGCGAAATCACCCCCGCCGCCCGCAACGTACGATGCCACAGTGGGATGGTTCACCCGGCACCCGAGGTCCGCCTCGACTCCGCTTCTGCTTACTCCCCCTCGACTGAACGACTCAGCCAAGGAGGCAATCGGTCGAGCACCCGACGGATTTGCCGCAGCCACCGTGCGCCAGCTTGGCCTCGAAATGGCATTTAGCCAACGGGCCCACGAAGTTGCCGACCTGATCTGTGCCCGACTACTCCCGGTGTTCAGATTGCAGGCCGAACCCGAAGATTTACCGCATGTGATCGATCTCCTTCGAAGCGCCGCTCAAACAGGCGCCGGAATCGGCCTGGTCGAATCGCGAAACTCAACGATTGAGGCAAACCAACTCTCAGCGAACGCCGCCGGCGCCCTTGCCTTAGCGTTCGCCGATCTGCCCCCGATGCCGACCGCGCTTGGCCGCCAAGCGCTCTATGCCTTGCGTGCCGGACACTATTTAGCCCGTCTCGGCGATGAGCAAGTCGCCAAACTCGAGTCGGACCTGCTCGGCGAACGACCAGAAAACTGAAGTGCCGTCGGACCCGTTCGACTCCCGCTAAACAACCGCTCATCGCATGAACAGGTCGTTCATCGCAATCGCCTTGCCAGCTCATTCACGCGGACTCCTAGACCCCTTAGCGTCCAATGTGACGGCGATCACTATGACGTGCGTCATGTTTCTCCCACCATCTGGAGGTTGACGTGAGTAAGAGCGAACACCACGGCGCGGGATTGCCCGCACCGACCGAGCGAGAGGCCGCGTACCTATCAGTACTGGCATCGCCAGACTTCCAAGAGCTGCGCGCCAAGCACCGCAACTGGGTCATCCCAGCGACTGCTGGCGGCCTATCGTTCTACTTCCTCTACGTGGTCATGTCGATTTTCGCAGTCGACTTCATGAGCCAAAAAGTGATTGGCAATGTGAATGTTGGCCTGATCTTCGGTTTCCTACAGTTCGTTGCCACGTTCGCCGTGACGATGGCGTACGTGCGCTTCGCTGATCGCGAGCTTGACCCACGGTCGGCCAAGATTCGCGCCGAGATGGAAGCTGAGGGTCTCGCATGATCGCCACCGGGCTCCGAGCCGCAGCGACCGAACAGATCGGTAACACCGGCCTGAACATTGCCATCTTCACTGGTTTTGTTGCGCTAACCCTGATCTTCGTCATTCGCGCTAGCCGCACCAACAAGACCACCGCAGACATGTACACCGGCGGCGCCGCTTTCACCGGCCGCCAAAACGGTTTTGCGATCTCTGGCGACTACCTTTCGGCTGCCTCCTTCCTCGGTATCGCCGGTGCCATCGCGTTGAGCGGTTACGACGGATTCCTATACAGCGTCGGTTTTTTGGTCGCTTGGGTAGTCGCATTGCTCCTCGTTGCCGAGTTGTTACGCAACACTGGCCGGTTCACCATGGCCGACGTGTTGAGTTTCCGGATGCAGGAACGGCCAGTTCGCACCGCAGCAGCAATCTCGACGCTCGTGGTTTCCTTCTTTTACCTGTTGGCTCAGATGGCCGGTGCCGGCGGACTGGTCGCGCTGCTTCTCAACGTCACCGACAAGACCGGTCAGAGCCTAGTAATCGCCGGGGTGGGCGCACTGATGATCGTCTACGTATTGGTAGGCGGCATGAAAGGCACCACCTATGTCCAAATTATTAAGGCAATCTTGCTTATTGGTGCTGCCCTGCTGATGACCGTTTGGGTCTTGGCGCAGTACGGATTCAACTTTTCGCAACTGCTTGGCGACGGCGCGGCTGCCGGCGCTTCGCTGGAGCCAGGCAAGAAGTACGGCATCGACAGCCTCTCCAAGATCGACTTCTTCTCCTTGTCGATCGCGCTGGTCTTAGGTACTGCTGGCCTGCCGCACATTCTGATGCGTTTCTACACCGTGCCTACCGCCAAGGAAGCGCGCAAGTCCGTCGTTTGGGCGATCTGGCTAATCGGCCTGTTCTACCTGTTCACCCTGACGTTGGGTTACGGCGCGGCCGCTTTGGTCGGACCAGAAAAAATCGCCGCCGCGCCCGGTGGCGCGAACTCGGCGGCACCGATGCTCGCCTTTGAACTTGGCGGCACCTTGCTATTGGGTATCGTCTCGGCGGTCGCCTTCGCCACGATCTTGGCCGTGGTGGCCGGGCTGACGATTACCGCATCTGCTTCCTTTGCCCATGACATTTACACCAACGTCATCCACCACGGGAACTCCCCCGACGGAAAGGAAGTCAAGGTTGCCCGAATCGCGGCGATCGTCATC